>NZ_CALMQR010000011.1:0-4413 GCF_937871995.1 uncultured Citricoccus sp.
GCTTGGCGTTGTCCTTGGTCAGGTCGAGCTCGTAGTGCCGGCCGTCGACACCGAATTGGACGGTTTCGGTGGCCGGTTCACCGTTGAGGTCATCGACCAGCACTGTTTTCACTTTCTGTGCCATCACTCTCCCTGCCGCGGGTCTGCGCGGCCCACTAGGACTAATACTCAACAGCTATCAGAATCGCAGAGCGAGATTCGGGGTGACGAATCCACGCGGAATCCGCCGCGGTACGACCCGACGGCTGTTCCTCCGAAAGATCACCATGCGTCCAGGATGGTGGCGCGGTTCTCAGGATCCTCGGACGCTCGCGTAATGGGGTTGCCAGTGATCGGTGTAGGTGTGGGCACCGCCGGGGGTGGTGACGGTCAGGGTCTGCACGTCGTCGTCGTGATGGGCCATGCGCAGGGCCATGTTCGAGGCGACGTATTCCAGGGTGAAGACCTGCTCGGGGTCGTACTCGCCGCCTCCCCAGGCCTCGGGGGTGATGGTCACCAACAACTCCCCGGGGGCCGGGGACTCGACGGCGGAGACGTAGGCGAAGGGCTCGAACGGGGCGCAGGCCCGCAGCCCTGCTGGGGTACTGGCATCCCCGCAGTCGCCTGAGTATGTCTCGCCGGTGGTGTCCAGGAACTGGTCGTACTTCTCACCGGCCCAGATGCCGATGACCATCGGCTCCACGTTGCCCTGAGGTCTCAACAGCGGTGCCGTGGCCGAAGCGGTGGCCAATGGACTGCTGGAATGCGGGGTGTCCGCCCCGGCTCCGTCGGGGCCAGGGGTGGTGTTGAGTGCGCAGCCGGTAAGGGCGACCGCGGAGCACGCCAGGGCCGCGACCGCGCGGGCGGGTGATTTCACGAGAGCCCCCTGACCTGTGACGACAGTGTCGAGGCTACGGGATCAACCAGGGGTTCAGGGATCAGTTCCGTTGGTTTTCAGAACGTGTTCCGGTTACGCTCACCTTGGACACAAGAGAGGCGGTGGCTGACGCCACCGCCTCTCTACAGATCTTCTGTTGATGGGCCCGTATCCCCCCGGGCTTGATCCATCTGATGATCCGCTGCACCGTCTCACTGGGCCCCTTCACCGTAGTGAAGGGGCCCGCGGTGTCGGTAGTGGCCTTTTGTCTACGTATCTTCACCGGTCAGGGCGCTGTCGTGGGTTCGCGCGCTCGTCCGGGCTCGTAGTGTGTGCTCTCGAGACCTGCACCCACGGGTGACGACGATGGAGGGCGATGATGAACGATCCCAAGGCCGTGGACACGTTGCTGGAGGGGCAGCCGGAGCTGCTGACCACCGATGAGATTTGCACGCTGATGCGCGTGAGTCAGGGGACCGTACTGCGGTGGATGAAGGAGCAGGACCTGCCGGTCATCTCCGTCGGGCCGAAGCTGCGCCGCGTGCAGCTCGCCCGCTTTCGGGAGTGGCTGATTCAAGCCGACGAGATCAAGGACTGACCGGGGGTAGGGAGGGCCGGTGACTGCCTCGCCGCCGGGCGAAGCAGTCACAGAGCCCGCCAAGATCAGCTTCTTCGGAAGTGTGGCCCCCTGAACAGATATCTCTATGACATCACCGTGATATCGCCTCACTATCGGCGAAATAGCGTCTCTCAGCACTGCTCTGAGTCTCATGCCAAACCCCGCGCGGCGCCGACGGCGACCGGGCTCGCGTGCAGTTGGTAGGCCACAGCCGGGTCTAACTGCGGTGACTGGAGCGACTGCGTTTCTGGTTCCGAAGTGGATTCCGGGGAGGGGGTCGTGGCGCGTTGGTAGACGTCCCCGGTCACCGTGGTCCCGGCCGGAACCGTGGACACTGCGGGGGTCTCGGGGGTGGCTTCGGGGACCGGGGCCAGGCGCAGCTCGGTGACGTTGACGGGTCGGTCGGTGAGGGTGGCGTGGCCGGGGGTCTGGGCGGGGACTCGGATGCTGTCCCCGTCATCGGTGTCGATGACGAGTTGGTGCACGGTGATTCGTCGTCCCATGGCCCCGGTTTTCTGCTCCTGTTCGATGTCTCGCAGCCGTCCGGGGACGAGTCCTCCGGGGACGTCCGGGCTGGGGGAGAGCTCCAGCAGCACGTGCTGGCCGCCCGGTTCCTGCCGGGCCAGCTCGCGCAGACCCATCCGAGGTGGCAGCTCCGCCTGGGGCCGGGCCAGAGCCAGCAGTTCGTGGCCGGTCAACGCCCCGTGGGTGCGGTCCAACACGGTCACCTCGGACTCGGCGCGCTTCTTGCCCTCCCCGCTGACCTGGTCGTTCTTGTAGCGGAGGTTGACGGTGGTGTCTCCGGTGATGCCGGTGATGGTGACCGGTTCGCGGGTTTGGGCGTGGTTGTCGATGTCGGTCGCGGCCACCACGTCGCCGGGGCGCAGGTCCTCGATGGTGACCGTGAACCGCGGTTGCCCGTACAACTGGGTCTTCTGTTCCTCGGTCAGCCGCAACGGGGGAGTAGTGGCCCATTCCCGGGACTCCACCCGCCACGGGGTGCCCTCGCGGATGCGTCCGGTGTCGGGGCTGACCGCGACGGGCCGGTAGCTGCCGTACCCGGAGGCGTCCATGCGGACCACGTCTCCGGCGTAGCCGAAGTGTTCGACGTCCTCCCCGAGGATTTCTCCGGGGAGGAAGTCGTGGGCGGTGCGCTGCTTGGCCTTGGCGGCCGCGGCGGCCTGTTCGGCGGCGATCTGTTCCGGGCTGGTGGCCTCCACCAGGATGATCCCCGGGGTGGTGTCCAAGTCAGAGACCCGGACCTTCTGCCCGGTGTCGGTGGTCAGGGTTTGCCGGTCGTCCATCACCCCTTCGACGATGGTGCCGTCGCGGTCCTGGATGCGGACCCTGGCCTGGGCCGGGACCTGCCAGAGGTGATCCACCCGCTGGTGCCGGGTGGTGTCCAACTCCAGCATCTCCCGCTCCATTGGTTTGAGCTGGTCGGACATCCTGGCGATGAGCTTGCCGGAGCGCAGGGTGTAGACCGGCTGGGCGGTCGCCAGATCGGCAGGCGCCTCTTCTTCGGCCGGCCAGCACACCGCATGAGACCTTCCGGTGCGCTCATCCGTGTGGACGCCGACGCGCCAGTACGTCTTGCCGACGTTCCACACGTCACCCTCGCGGTGGTTGGTGCGTTCCAGGTCCCCGAGCTTGGCCAGGTCCTGCCCGGAGAGCTCCACCGGAGTCTCGTCGGCGCCCTCGGTAGTGGGGGCCATTTCCTCGGCCAGTTCGGCGGCCTCGCGTTTGAGGGTCTCGAGTTCGTCGGCGTGCTCGAAGGGCTGAGTGAGGGCCTGCTCCACGGCCGGGATCGACTCCTGCAGCTTGCCCAGCTCGGTGCGGCGGCGGGTGAGCTCTCCGCTCAGACCGGCGACGAAGGCCTCGGCGGACTGCACGGCCGAGCGCGGCCCCATCTCCTCCCCAAGCAGCTTGGCCACCGGCCAGGACTTGTGCACCGAGGGCAGACTCATCGGCACCAGCTGCACGGTGTTCCCTGAGCGCATCACCCCGAGCTGCACCCCGCCGAGCGTGCCCACCGGTACCAGATCGGTCGGTTCGGCCAAATCCGGGAGCCCGGTGCGGGCAGCCTCGCGGCGCAGCGCGGCGGCGAGGACCTGTCCGGCGGCCATCCGATCTCCGGTGCCAGCCCCGTCGGGGCGGGTGAACCGGAACTTCTCGCCCTCCGTCGAGGTCGAACCGTCCACGACTGCTTCCAGCTGCGGGAGCATCTGCGCCAGGTGCTGGACGCGGTTCTGGTTCATCCGCAGTTCGGCGCGGGTGGTCGAGCGTTGGCCCCGCCAGGAGGCTTCCAGGCTGGTGAGCTGTTCGATGCGCATCTGCAGGGTGGCCAGTTGCTCGATGCGGGGGTCGCCGGAGAGTTCGGCGGCGGCCTTGGAGGCACTGAACTCCAGGTCCGCCACGGCGTCCTCGACCTCGCGGCCGGCCAGGTCGCCGCGTTTCATTTGTCCGATGAAGCGGGCCTTGCGGGCGATCATGTCCCAGCTGGCCACGTCGAAGGTCTTTTCGGTGGCGTAGGAGTAGACCTCCACCTGGGTGTTCTGGTTGCCCTGGCGGATGACCCGGCCCTCGCGCTGCTCTAGGTCGGCCGGCCGCCAGGGGCAGTCCACGTGGTGCAGGGCGATGGCCCGGCGCTGGATGTTCGTCCCGGTGCCCATCTTCGCCGTCGACCCGATGATCACGCTGAGCTGGCCCTCCCGGGCTTTGGTGAACATCTCCTGGCGGGCTTCGTCGGTGTCGGCGTCGTGGATGAACGCGATCCGCTCCGGGGCCATGCCGCGCGCGGTGAGCTGGTCGCGCAGCTCGTGGTAGATATTCCACTGGTCTTCTCTGGGCGTGGACTGGTCGCAGAAGACGATCTGCAACCCACCCCGGACCTCGGAGACCTCCCCGGTGGCGGTCGTGTACTGGCGGTCGTGGGTGC
>NZ_CALMQR010000012.1:0-14703 GCF_937871995.1 uncultured Citricoccus sp.
GCCCCGGCCCGCAACCCCTCCACGCCGGAGCGGTCACTACATACCGTCTAGATCCCCCAACCTCGAGTCGCGTGGGTGGGGCAACTCCTCGTGCGCAATGCGGAACCGGCGGGAGCAAAGCCTCATTGGCTTGCGGGCCGCTGCCGGTTCCGTTCGGGGCAGGCGAGCGAGCTCGCCAGCAGGGACAAAACAAGCGTGAAAGACCAGAACAACCCCACGCCCGCTGCTTACCGCATTGCCTCTCCCCCACCGCGAGGGACGACGGTGAGGATTGCATTCCAGGTCCAGTCGCCGCTGAACCGGCGGTGGCGATTCCACACCGTCTGCCCCGGGCCGAAGCACGGTGGCAGATCCCGCCAAGCGATCCAGGTCCGGTACCGGTAGATGATGCCCTGGACCACCGACCGGTGATCCCGGAACGGTCGGCCTGCCCCACCGGTGGTGGGCATCAATGGCTGCGCACGGGTGGGCAGAACGTCGACCTCAAGGGAGCCGGGCTGCAGGTCATCGCCCGCATGGGACTCGAGGGCCAGGTCCGCGCCGCCTACACCGGCGAGGACGGATTCGCATTCGTCGGCCCGGACGGCCCGGCCCTGGCCCGATTCCCGGTCGGGGACGCCAGCAGTCTGAGCCTGACCTCCGAGATCGAGATCCTGCGCGGGGACCTCGCCGAACCGCTCGTGGCCGCCACCGCGCCGCGCACCAAGTACCGCTTCGGGGACCGGATCACCTCCCTGCACCAGGACGGCGGAGGCCTTGTGGCCGGGTTCGAGCACACCCCGGAGCAGCGGTTCGACCTGGTCGTGGCCGCCGACGGGATCGGCTCCACCACCCGCACCCTGGCCTTCGGCGAGGAACCGGTCGTGCCTCCCTGGGCGTGGAGGCCACGTGGGCGACGATACCCTGGCAGCCCGCGGACACCGACTGGTGGCGGTGGTTCAACGCCCCCGGTGGCACGGTGTCCCTGCGCCCGGACCGCTACGGCACCATGCGCACGATCATCACCCGTACCCTGCCCCGGCCGAGCGGCGGGAACCGACGGCGCGTCGGACAACCGCCGAACAGCGCGCCCTGCTGCGCCGGACCTTCGGGGGCACCGGCTGGGAGGTGGACCGCGTGCTGGACGCCCTTGAGGACGTGGACGACCTGTACGTCGAGGTCATCGGCCAGGTGCACGCACCGCAGTGGTCACGCAGACGGGTCGTGCTGCTGGGGGATGCCGCGTACTGCCCCTCCCCGGTGACCGGTATGGGCACCACCCTGGCCGTCGTCGGGGCCTACGTGCTCGCCGGGGAGATCGCCTCCCACGCGGACCTGGCCGAGGGCCTGGCCGCCTACGAGCGGACCCTGCGGCCCTGGGTCGAGGAGAAGCAGAAACTGCCGCCCGGGGCGCCCCGGATCGCCAACCCCACCTCCCGGGCCGGCGTCGCCGCCCTGCGGACCGTCATGCGCGCCGCCGGGACACCCCTCGGCCGTACCCTCGCCAGCCGGCTGACACGCGCCGCCTCGTCCGCCGAGACCTTCACGCTCCCCGACTACCCGGACCTCCTCTCCTCAGCCACCGCCGCTGCCCTCTCAGGCTCGCCACCACTGGTTGAGAGCATGAGGAGACACGCCCTAGCAGAGGCCGGCCACCACTCCCCCACCCCGCCATCCCTCGCTGACCGGTGCGGCCCCGGGTGTGCCTGGAACGGGATCTACCATGTGGTCATGGACATGCTGGCGGGCTGGTCGGATTTCCACGTCGCCATGGTCGGGGCAACGGCCGCCCTGGCGGGTCTGGTGATCGTTGCCGCAAGCGTCAACATCGACAAAGTCGTTGCGACCGGCTCTGTCACGTCCCGTCTGGCGGCCTCGATCGCCACCCTGGTGGTGGCCATCGTCGTCTCGGGCCTGGGGCTCGTGCCCGGCCTGCCGTTGCCATGGTTCGGGGCGATGACCATCGCCGCTGCGATCCCGGCCGTCGGGTTCCAGTTCCACGCGGCATCCACCCTGGCCCGGGACCGACAGGGCCCGACCCGGGGACGGTCACTGCGTTCGGCCATCGGGTTCGTGCCGATCCTGGCGTACTTCGCGGCCGGGGCGCTGTGCCTGGCCGGCCAGCCCTCAGGCGTCGGGGTCAGCGCGGTGGGCACGCTCATGACGATCATCGTCGCGCTGCTGATCTCATGGATCGCGCTGGTCGAGGTGCTGCGCTAGGCCGAGGGTTAATTCGGTGCCGGTGTCCACCTCGTCTTGGCTGACTGCGGCGAAAGTGGGGCGGCAGCGCATTGCACACAGCTCAGCGCGCTCTCCCCGCCTCGCTGACGCGGTTCGGAACCCTACCGACACGGTTGAGTCGATCATGCAGCCGGATGTGTACGCCCTGTCTTCGAAACTGACCGTCACCCCTCGTGGCAGAGCAGGTGGTGCCAGCTGTTGGCGAGCACCTCAAGCGCTTGGTCGCGATGGGGCTCATCCTTGCGACGAGTCCAGAGGGTGCTGATGTAGTCGAGTTGCTCGTAGGCGAGGGTTCCGCGGAGATGGTGGGTTCTCTCGTCGAATCGCCCGGCCAGTTCCATGCCGCGGACCAAGTCGGCGATAACCTCTTCACGCCATTGCTCGAGCAGGGCGCGCACCTCGTCATCGGCTGCGGCTGCTTCATAGAGCACGTCGAGGTAGGGCCGGAAGGCTGGCCAGAGCGCAGCACGGGACTCGAGCCATGCCAGGATCTCCGGCAGTCTGCCGGCACGGACGACCTCGACCAGGTCGACGGAGGTCGAAACCCGGTCAGGCCCATCGGCGCGTTCCAGCACGGCGTTGACACGCGCCAGGAACTCCCTCATCAGGTCGCGGCGCGCGGGGTAGTACGCGTAGAAGGTCACCCTGGTGGTGCCCGCCGCGACGGCGATCTCGTCGATAGTCGTCGCCGCGTACCCCTTCTCGGTGAAGAGCTCGAGCGCCTTTTCGACGATGAGGTTGCGGATCCGCTGTTTCCGGGCTTCTCGCAGTGACGGCATCAGGCAATCCTAACGACGATGCGGGTCCCGTCTACGCTGGGAGAACTGCGCTCAGCGTACGCCACGAGGCACCTCCTGCCGGGCAGACGGGATCCGCATCAGAGGCTGGCGGGTGCCGGCGGGCGCAGGGCGACCGGGCCGGTGTGGGCCAGCCGCCGCAGCTTCGGAACGGGGATCCGGTAGTTGATCGCCACGGCGGTCCCGGCTCCATCCGCGTGGTCCCAGCGCATCAACATCGACTCCTCGTTCGCGCCGGATTCGAGGTAGTCGGGTGCCCCGGTCACGGGCGTGAAGCCCACCGCCTTGAGCGAGAGGCCGAAACCCTCGGTCCAGAAGTACGGCTGGACGTCGAGTTCGGGGGCATCATCGCCGTGCAGCAGGCCCAGGGCCGCGATCCTGGCCTGGTCGATGGCGCTGGTCCACAAGGGTACGCGGGCGACCCCGCGCCGGTTGGGGAAGAAGGCCACGTCCCCTGCGGCGACGATCTCCGGCCGGAGCCGGCCGCGGGAGTCGACCCGAACCGACCCATCGACCAGGACCCCAGAGCCGGACAGCCACTCCGTGTTCGGCGCGTCGCCGATGGCGGTGACCACCAGTCCGGCCTCCAGCTCGGTGCCGTCGGCGAGGATGACCCGCGTGCCGGCGGCGGAATCGATCAACCGGGCCTTGCCGCCACTGACGATCCGCAGGCCGTGCCGGGCGGCGGCCGCGGCGAACACCCCGGAGAGGTGGTCTCCGAGCTGGGGGGCGAGCGGCTGGGCGTCGGAGACCAGGGTCACCTCACAGCCCAGGTGCAGGCAGCCCGAGGCGACTTCCATGCCGAGCGGTCCGCCGCCGACCACCAGCACCGAGGGGCGCGCGGCGGCCAGCCGCTTCAGGACGATGGCGTCCTCGATCGTGCGTAGGGTGACCTCGCGCGCGGCGCCGTCGGGTCCGGCCGGGGCGAGGCGTTTGGCTCGCGCCCCGGAGGCGATGACCAGGCCGTCGTATGGAAGCTCGCCGCCTCCCTCGAGCCGCACGAGGCGGGCATCGGGATCCAGGCCCGTCGCCCCCACGCCGAGCAGCTCGGTCGCCCCGTGGTTGGGCGCCGGCAGTTCGTGGGCCGACAGCGCCTCATCCCCGTGCAGCAGGGCCTTGGACAGGGCCGGTCGGCTGTAGGGGTGGTGGCGCTCGGCGCCGACCACCGTCAGTTCCCCCTCGAAGCCGGCCGAGCGCAGGGAGTCACAGGCCGTGAGGCCGGCGATGCCGTTACCCACGACGACGATCCGGCGCATCATGAGTCCCCCGCCAGGCGCAGTGCGGCGACCGGGCAGACCCGCACCGCCGCCTTGGCGGCGTCGAGGTCGGCTCCGTCCACCTCCGGGACGTCGATCACGAGTTCGCCGTCATCGTCCAAGTGCATCAGGGCAGGCGCGGCCTCCTCGCACAGGCCGTGTCCCTCGCAGCGCGGGCGGTCCAGTTCGATGTTCATACCCCCACCACCTCGAGGACCTGGAGGGTTTCGAGGCTGCGGGTCATGTTGCTGGGTGCCCGGACCCCGTCGTCGACCGTGATCGACCTCACGTGTCGGGCCAGTGCGCCGATGATGGCGTGGCCCTCGAGCTTCGCCAGGCCTTGGCCGGCGCACCCGTGCGGACCGTAGCCGAAGGACAGGTGGTCCACCGGGTTTCGCGTCACGTCGAAGACGTCCGGGTTCGTGTAGTGGCGCGGGTCGCGGTTGCCGGCGCCGAGCAGGATGCCCAGCTGGGCGCCCGCGGGGACCAAAGCCCCATCGATCTCCACGTCGCGGGTCGTCGTGCGGCCCCAGATGTGCAGCGGCGTCCAGAAGCGCAGCACCTCGGCGAAGGCCGCCGGGACGAGCTCGGGGTTTTCGCGGACGAGCCGCAACTGTTCAGGATGGCGTCCGAACAGGGCAACGATGTTCCCGATCGAGGCGACCGTGGTGTCGACGCCGGCCCCGAGGTACTGGTGGATGATGTGGCCGGCAGAGCCCTTCGGGATGTCCCCGCGCGTCTCGGCGTCGAAGATCCCGCGGCCGATCGAGCCGGGAGTCAGGTCGTCTGCGGTGACCGAGGAGCACCAACCGTAGAGCTCGCCGGCGATCGGGAAGCTCTCCTGGGTGCGGTGGTTCATCGGGCCGAGCACCTGCATCGCTGCCTGTCCCCAGCGCATCATGTTGTCCTTGACGTGCCCATTGAAGCCGATGAGGTCAGCGACGATCTCGATCGGGAAGACACGGGCCAGGGAGTCGACGGCCTCGAAGCCTCCGCCGGCGACGAGTTCGGCGACGAGCCTGTCCGCCTTCTCCTCGATGGTGGCCTTCAGGCCGCGCAGTGCGCGCGGGGTGAGGTTCTCCGACAGCGTCGCGCGCAGCTGGGTGTGCGTTGGCGGGTCGGAGGCCAGCGAGGTGCCCTGCAGCGCCTCGTTGACCATCGGGTTGAATCCCAGGGTGGTGGACGAGAACGTCGTCGGGTCCCCGAGCACGTCGCGGATGATGTCGTACCGCGTCAGCACGTAGATTCCGTTCTCGGGCAGGTGAACGACGCCGCTCTGCTCGCGCAGCTGGGCATACGTGGGGTAGGGGTCGACGACGATGTCGTCATCCCAGATGTCGATGCCGGATTCGGTCGGTGCAGTCACGGTGTTCTCCTTGTGGTTGCTTCGTCGTGGGTCTTGGGTTTTGGATCGTGGGGCGTCGGCGTCGCTGAGGACTGGGCTCTCAGGCGAGCACATCGGCAGGCACCTCGGCGGGGTCCGCGATGGCATCGGACGTGGGGACTGCCGACGGCGGGGAGATGAAGAGGGTCAGGGCGGCGGAGAGGATGGCCGCGATGCCCGCGGTGAGGTATGCCGCCTGGAACCCCTGACCCAGCGAGGTCCCTGCCGCGGCCTGGATGCTCGGTTGGGCGGTGTTCAGGGCCTGGACCATGCCATCGACGGCCGGGGCGGAGGCGCCGGCGGCCGATGCCTGGCCGGAGAACTGGGCGATCACACCCTCCCAGCCCGAGAGGAAGCCCAGGGGCGGCACGTGGGAGAGCCCTGCGACCGTGTCGGCGGGCAGCCCTGCCCCGTCGAGGATCCCGGCAAGGGCACCGGCGAAGACGCTGGCGCCAATGCCGAATGCCACTGCCGAGCCGACAACGGGCCCCAGGGCGAACCCCAGGTCGCGTAGGAGATTCGTCGTCGCCGACGCCATGCCGATCTGCTGGGGCGGGACGGTATTGATGGCGACAGCGGTGACGGAACCGACGGTCAGGGCGAATCCGGTGCCCAGCAGCAGAAGCGGTGGAATGAAGGCCGTCCAGGGGGTTCCGCCGAACGCCTCCGGGATCCCGAGGGAGTACGTCGAGAGCCAGAACCCCGAGACGGCCATGAGGGAGAAGCCCGCGGTGAGTACCCAGCGGGGGGCAACATGGTGGATGAGCCACCCCACCACCGGGATGAACGCGAAGGCGGGGCCCTGGATCACGACGAAGAGCACGCCGATCTTCCAGGTCTCGGCCAGGGCCAGTCCGCTGACGGCGACGCTCGTGCTGAAGCAGATCGCGAGGAAGGCGAACATCCCGGTGACCGCCACTATGCCGGTGATCGAGTAGGCGTTGTTCTTGAACAGTGACAGGTGGATGAGTGGCTGCTCGGTGCGTGTTTCGATGACGATGAACGCGACCAGAAGGATCACGCCGATGATGTAGCCGGCGATCACCTGGGCGCTGCCGAAGCCGGCGTCCACCGCCGTCACCGTGGCGTAGAGGACGGCGATGAGGCCGAGCGCGAGCGTGATCTGGCCGGGCAGGTCCAGCTTGCGCCCCTCGGCCGCCGCGGAATCCTTCGCGCCCAGGGCGACGATCAGGACGAGCACCGCCACTCCGGCTGCCACCAGGTAGGCCGCCCGCCAGCCGCTGAACTCGTTCGGCGCGCCCGGGGAAGCCCCCGGCACGGTGAAGAACTGAGCCGTGAAGCCGGCAAGCACCGGTGAGATCACCGCGCCCAGGGAGAGGAATCCCGCCCACGTGGCGATGACCTTCGCCCGCGCACGGTGCTCAGGGGTGATCGCCACGATCATGGACAGCGAGATCGGGAAGAGGATGCCTGCCCCGATGCCACCGACCGCCTGCGCGAAGATCATCATTCCTGTGGTCTGGGCCAGAGCCGCCAGCACCGACCCGGCAACGCTGATCGCGGCACCGACGTAGAGCAGCTTCTTGCGCCCGAACACGTCACCCAAGAGCCCCCAGCTGAGTTCGAACACCACGATGCCCATCAGGAACATGCCCGCGATCCACGTCAGTCCGGCTCCCGACGTATGGAATTCCACGGCGAACGTTCCGCTGAGCGCACCTGGCAGGGCGTTGGTGATCTGGGCCAGTGTGACGGCGCTGTAGGCGGCAACGAACGTGGCCCGTGCCGACCCCCGGCTCGCCACCTTGATCGTCTGACTCATCGATGAGATTCCTTTGTTCCGGTCGATCCCTGGGGAGCGGGCGGAAGGCCGCGCCCGGTGTTCCCCGTATGCCGTGCGACTCCCGGCGTGGACCATGGGATCGCTGAAACAGTGTGTGGTTTTACTTTACGTCATGTCAAGCAAAAAATGTGAGCCAGCTCATGGCTGCACCTCGAGCCTGGATGAAGCCCCCGCCGGAGAGGTCCGTCCGTCGCCCCGGGCGACACCGCCACGAGAGCGGGAGTTCTCAGAACGTTTAGTTGACAGCGTGTAAAGTTTTGCGTGATGCTGGTAACACGCAGCGTCGCGCCGGCCTCCAGGCCGACGGGAACCGCCCTTCCCCGCCCGAACCTTGAGGGAGACCCCTATGAGCCGCCCCACCACCACCGGCCGCCCCATCGCCTCCGTCCCAACGGTGAACACCGTCCTGGGCCCGGTTCCCGCCGACGAGATCGGCGCCGTCGCGGTGCACGAGGCCCTGCTCTCCGTGTTGCCGGGGGCCCAGTACGCCCCGGACGTCTCCATGGACAGGGCCGAGATCTACGAGGCGCTCGAGGCCAAGGTCATCGCGTTCCGCGAGGCGGGTGGCGGCACGATCGTGGACTCCACCGGTATGTTCCACGGCCGCGACCTGAAGCTCTACGAGGCGCTGTCGACGGCGACCGGTGTGCATATCGTCGCCTCCACGGGTCTGGGCCCTGAGGAGGAGTTGGGCGGGTACTTCCTGACCCCGCAGACCAACCCTCCGACCCCGTGGCCGGCCGAGAAGTTCGCGGACCTCTTCGGCAGGGAAATCACCGAGGGCATGGTCGTCCCGCGCATCGAACGCCGCGCCGCGGCCGGGCTGATCGCCACCGTCGCCGACCGCGCCGGGATGACGCCCACCGAGGAGTCCCTGTTCCGCGGTTGCGCCCGTGCCGCGCGGGTCACCGGCGTGGCCGTCTCGATCCGCTTCGGCGCCGATGCTCTGCACGACCTGGACATCGTCCTGGAGGAACGGCTCCCCGCGGACCGCGTGCTGGTCGGGGACCTGGACCGCCGGGACGCCCACGGCGCGGCCCTGGCGGTGGCCGACCGGGGCGCCTTCGTGGGGATCGACCACGTCGGCCTGAACGAGGCCGCCGGGTACCTCACGGACGCCGAACGCGCCGCACTGGTGCTGGAACTGGTGTCCGCCGGCCACGCGGACAAGATCGTCCTCTCGACCAACGCCATCGGGGTGGCCAAGGGCCTGCCCGCCTACGACCTGCCCTACGGTCACGTGCTGGAGACCTTCATGCCATTCCTCACCCGGCAAGGTCTCACCGACGCCGACGCCCGGCGCATCCTCCAGGACAACCCGCGCCGCCTGCTTGCCGTGTGCTGAGCGCCGCCGCACGCGACGCCCGCACCTGCCCCCACACCCTGAACTACTTCCCTGAGGTGAACTCATGACCAAGGTCAACACCGTGCTCGGTACCATCCCGGCCGCAGAACTGGGCATCGTGGCCATCCACGAGCACATCGGTTACGGCATGCCCGGTTCCGAGCTCGACACCACGTGGTGGAAGACGCCGGAACAGGCGTACGAGGAGACCGTGCCCAAGCTGCGGGCCTTCCACGACTACGGCGGACGCACCTTCGTGGATGCCACCGGCATCTGCAACGGCCGCGACCCGAACTACTACCAGACCCTGTCGGCCAAGACCGGCGTGAACATCGTGGCCTGCACCGGTTTCGTCGGCGGGGACACCGCCCTACCGCACTTCTCCCGGGCCTCCGTGGACTACCTGGCCAAGGTGTTCATCCACGAGATCACCGTGGGCATCGGCAACACCGGGGCCAAGGCCGGGATCATCAAGGTCGGCGTCTCCCGCGGCGGGCGGATGACCGAGCTGGACCAGCGCATCTACCGCGCGGCCGCCCGCGCCGCCGTCGTGACGGGCGTGCCGATCCTCACCCACCTGGCCATCGACCCCGAACCGGCCGTGGCCATCTTCCACGAGGAGGGCCTGGACCTGGACCGCGTCCTGTTCGGCCACGCCGACGACGGCCTCAACGCCCCGATCACCCCGCACGACTGGATCTACGAACAGGGCGGGCGTCTCGGCTTCGACACCTTCGGCTACGACCTGGAACTGCCGGACCCACCGTTCTGGGGTCGCAAGCGCGCCGAGCGCATGGGGCACTTCAAGCAGCTCGTGGACAAGGGCTACACGGACAGTCTCCTGGTGGGCGCGGACGCCAACTGCAGTCCGCTGGGCTGGCCCGGGGTGAAGGGCCACACCGTGAACTACATCTTCGAGGACATGATCCCGGACATGCAGGCCGTCGGCATCGACGACGCCACCATCCACCAGTTGCTCGTGGAGAACACCGCCGATTTCCTCGGCATGAAGAACTGACGCCCCCCAACTGAGAGAAGAGATCACCATGAAGGCTGAAGACATCAAGAACTTGAAGGTTGCCGTCGTCGGCGGCGGCTACGGCGGGGCCTCGGCGGCCAAGGCCCTGCAGAGCGTCGGCGCGCGGAACGTCCACGTCTACGAACAGGCGTCGGCGCTGGGCCAGGTCGGTGCCGGCATCGGGCTGCGCCCGCCGTCGGTCGAGTTGTTCCGCCAGTGGGGCATCTTCGACGCGGTCGCCGCCGTGAGTTCGCCCAGTGACCACCTGGAGATCCTCAGCGCGGACGGCCGGCAGGTCCTGGCCACGGAGGAGTGGCCGTTCCTGCGCGCCTACGCAGAGGTCAACCACAACCGTATGATCCACCGCGGGGACTTCATCGACGTCCTGCTCGGCGCGTTGCCCGAGGGCATGGTGCATCTGGACCACAAGCTGCAGACCATCGAGGACAACGGTGAGTCCGCGACCCTGACGTTCACCAACGGCAGGACCATCACCGCCGACCTCGTCATCGCCGCCGACGGCATCCGCTCCACGGTGCGCCACCAGCTGTTCTCGCAGAAGGCGCCGGTGTTCTCCGGCGAGCACGCCTACCGTGCGGTCATCTCGGTCGAGGACGCCCACGGACTGGTGACCGATGACAACCCGCGCTTCTACATGGGCGAGAACGGCACGATCGCCTACAACCTGCCGCTGCGCCATCGCGGCCAGCTCTCCTACGACATCACCGCACCCTCCGAGGACGACTCGTGGGCACCGGAGATCTCGACGGAGTACCTGGTGCGGATCCTGGAGGGCTTCGACGATCGGATCGTCCAGGTCGCCCGGGAACTCGACCTGGGCCGGGTGACCAGCCGTTCGGTGTTCGACATCGATCCCCTGGAGTCCTGGCACACCGACTCCGTCGCCTTGCTCGGCGACGCCGCCCACGCGATGCTCCACCACCAGGGCCAGGGGGCGAACTCGGCCATCCTGGACGCCGGCGGTCTCGCCGACGCGCTGGTGCAGGGCGACTCCGTGAAGGACGCACTGTCGATCTACGAGGCCACCCGTAAACCCGTCACGGATGAACTGCAGCGGATCTCACGTCAGGGCTGGCACGCGGACGCGGTGGACTCCGCCTTCCCGGCCAACGCGTAGGGCGGCGGTTCCACCATGACCCTCCATCCCCAGATCGCCCAGCTGCTGGAGACCCTGCCGCCGTTCGACCACAGCGTCCGCCCGGACCCGGCCGGCAAGCGCGCCGCGGACCAGGAGTTCGTGGCCCCGCTGGCCGAGCGCCTGCCGCTGCACGCGGTTCGGGACACGACGGCGGCCACGGCAACCGGTGAGGTGCCCGTGCGCATCTTCACGCCGGTCGAGGCCGACTCCTACGGGGTCGTCGTGTACTTCCATGGCGGCGCCTTCTTCTCCGGCGACCTTGAGACGCACGACCACGTGGCCCGTCACCTGGCCAAGGAGTCGGGCCACCAGATCGTCCTGGTGGACTTCGACCTGGCCCCGGAGGCCGCCTTCCCGAGGAGTCTGACCCAGTGCTACGGCGTGGTGCGCTGGGTCGCCGAGACCGTCGGCGACTTCGGGGATCCCGGCGGCTTGCGCTGGAACGGCCGGACCCTGGCCGTGGCCGGGGACAGCTCCGGCGGCAACTTCGTGGCCGCCGTCACCGCTATGGCTCACGACGACGGCTTCGGCAAGATCACCCACCAGGTGCTCTACTACCCCTCCGTGGACCTGGACTTCGACGAGGACCGGTACCCGTCCCTGCGGGAGAACGCCACCGGCTACGGCTTGGAGACCCCGGCCCTGAGACCGTGGAACTCGTTCTACCTGGAGTCCGGAGCGGATCCGGCCGACCCCCTGGTCTCCCCCATCAAGCGGGCGGATTTGTCCGGGCTGCCGAAGGCCCTGATCATCACCGCCGGGTTCGACCCCCTGCGGGACGAGGGCGAGCTGTACGGCCTGCGGCTGCGAGAGGCCGGGGTAGAGACCACCGTGACGCGCTTCGAACAGGCCAATCACGGCTTCGTCCAGAACTTCTTCTGGATCCCGGAGCTGCACGAGGCCTTCACCCAGACGGCCGAGTTCCTCACACAGGACGCTGGGCGATGACACGGGACGTCGCCGTCCATCCCCTGGTGTCACCCTGGGGACGCTTCGGCCTCTACAGTTTCTTCATCGACGCGCCGGAACCGGCCATCGTGGACACCGGCATCGCGTCCTCGCCCGCCGAGGGCATGGCGCCGGCCCTGGAGGCACTCGGGCGCCGGATCGAGGACGTGCGGTGGATCCTGCTGACCCACGGGCACATCGACCACATCGGTGGCGCGCGCGCCCTGTGGGAGCTCACCGGCCGACGCGCGCAGGTGGTCATCCACGAGCAGGACGCGCCGATGCTGCGTTCGCGTCAGGCCCACGTCGACGAGTACCTCGCCGGTCGCGGCGAGTACCTCCACGACCCGCAAGGCGAGGAGAAGGTGGCCGCCGCCGGGAACGCGGTCATTTCCGGCGAGATGGAACCCACGCTGCTGGTACGCGGCGGCGAGACCCTTTCTCTGGGTGGCGAGGTCACCCTGTCCGTTCACCCCATCCCGGGCCACACCCCCGGTTCGGTCGCCTATGTCCTCGACGGGCAGAACGACGCCTTCGTCGGTGACGCCGTACAGGTCCACGGCGCCGCCAACGGCTTTCCCGGATTCATGGATCCCGTCGCCTACCGCGCCAGCCTTCGGTTCCTGCGCGACGAGATCCGGCCGCGGCACCTCTACCTGGGTCACCCATACCGCCGCACGGACGGCATGGCCTACGGTGTCGAACTCGACGCGGAACAGGCCAGGGAGGCCCTGAACGAGAGCCTGGAGATCGAGGCCCGCATCGGCGAGGCCGCCTGCCGCTGCCTGGTGGCCGGACTGCGGGACACCGGTTCCCCGTACTCGCCCTTCGCGCAGGTCGCCGAGGAACTCGGTTACGACGGCGATCCCACGCTCGAGCCTTCGCCGTTCTTCACCACGCTTCACGGTCACCACACCCGATTCGCCACGAGCCCTGGACAAGAGGAGCCCCCCAGCCATGGTTGAACACCAGACGATCAATGCCGGTGGTACGCCCATCACCATCCGCAAGGACCTGCGCGTCCCCATGCGCGACGGTGTGGAACTCGTCGCCGACGCCTACGAGGGCACCGAGCAGAAGCCCCGCCCGGCCCTGGTCGCCCTGAGCCCCTACGGCAAGGAACTGCAGGCCCTGGCCCTGACCACCCCGCCGCAGCGCCGCCCCTCCCCCATGTGGGACGGATGCATCGAGGCCGGTGACATCGCCCGGATCGTCGCCGAGGACTACGTCCACGTCATCGGCGACCTACGCGGCTCCGGCGGTTCCGAGGGCGACCACATCGGCAACTACAACGCCGGCGGCGTCTCGCTGGGCCAGGACGCCTACGACTTCATCGAGTGGGTGGCCGAGCAGCCGTGGTGCGACGGCAACGTCGGCATGGTCGGCATCTCCTACTTCGGCTCCATGCAGGTCCTGGCCGCAGCCGAACGCCCCCCACACCTGAAGGCGATCTTCGTGTCCGGCGGCCACTACGACTTCTACGAGACCACCTACCACGGCGGAATCATGTGGTTCATGCCGCGGGCCGCCCGCGAGGGCCGCGGTGGCGACTCCGGCTGGGCCTTCACCGACCGGGTCAAGTCCCGCATGATCGAGGAGCACTCCCCCGCCGAGCTCAAGGAGCTGGTGACCCAGCGTCTGGAGGATCCGGACGTGGCCGCCTGGCCGAACCTGGTGCACGTGCTCAACTACCCGAAGAACCACGAGGCCTGGTTCGACATCGTCATGAACGAGCTGGACGGCCCGTGGTACCAGGAGCGCAACCCCAACGAGCTGGCGCACGCCATCGACATCCCGGTGTGGCTGCAGCTGGACCAGGGCCGCGGCTGGACCCTGGACAGCACCATCGAGGTCTTCAATGCCGTGAAGGGCCCGAAGAAACTGACCATCGGCTCCTACCCACCCATGCAGTCGCGCCCCTTCATCGAGGAGCACGACAAGATGTTCCGCTGGTATGACTACTGGCTCAAGGGCATCGACAACGGCGTCATGGATGAGCCGGCCGTGGACGTGTTCGTGGAGGGTTCCCGCCAGACGATCACCGCGGACCAGTGGCCACCCAAGGAGATCGACTGCCGGCCCCTGTACCTGCGCCCGCGGCACCGGCTCTCCGCCGAGCCGGAGACGATGGGCACCGAATACGCCCACCCGGATGGCTTCTACCAGGCCCCACTGACCGTCACCGACGACGTGCAGATCCTCAGCTGGTCCACCCCCGTCCTCGAGGAGCCGGTGGAGATGATCGGTTCCGGTGCTGCCCACCTGTTCGTGGAGATCGACCAGCCGGACACCAACCTGATCCTGCGCCTGTGGGACTATGCACCGAACGGCCGGCGTCAGTTGATCACCACTGGTTACCTCAAAGCCTCACACCGCGAACTGGACCAGGACCGCACCACCGAGGGCAACCCGGTCCACCCGCACACCCGAACCGTGCCGGTGGAGCCCGGCATGATCGAGGAGTACGTGATCCGGCTGTACCCCTTCGCCGCCTCCTTCCAGCCCGGCCACAAGCTCACCGTGGAGTTGTCCAACGCCGAACCGCTGGCCGACGAGCACAACTCGCTGCTTCCTCCGGACGCCTTCCACCTGCCGGTGGGCCGCCCGGTCATGCACAAGATCTACCGCGACGCCCAGCACCCCTCCCGACTGGTGCTGCCCTTCACCACGCACAGGACGTCGGAGATCCGAGCCAACTAGATCTTCGACAACCAATGCCGGGACTGCTGCACGAATAGGTGACATCTGATCTGTGACGCTGTGAGGCGTTGC
>NZ_CALMQR010000013.1:0-54669 GCF_937871995.1 uncultured Citricoccus sp.
GGTGGCCTGCAGGAGTCCTTGCGCCACCTCGGGCTGGTAGGGCGTGTAGGAGGTCACGAACTCGCTCTGCATGGCGAGGTGGGCGGTGACGGCGGGCATGAAGTGGCGCCTAGGGCCGCCGCCCAGGAAGTTGGGGCCCGCCACGTCGTTCTTGGCCGCCAGCCCTTGCAGGTGTTCCAGCAGGCCGGCCTCGTCCATGCCGCTGGGCAGGTCGATCTCGGGGTCACGCAGCGCGGCCGGGAGGTCGGCGAAGGCCCCGGCGGGGGCCGGCGTCGTGCCCTGCGGTGCCGGCCCGGCCCCGGCGGCCTCGCGCTCGGCGCGCTTGATCCGCTCCCAGGTGCGCTCGATGTCCGCGATCGTGGCCGCGGCCAGGTCCTCCGGGTCCCGCAGCCGGCCGTCGGCGTGGAAGACGTGGGGGTTGCGGCGGATCATCTTGGCGGTGATGGCCTCGGCGGCGCCGTCGAGGTCGAAGCCCCCGGCGTCCGTGGCGATCGCGGCGTGCAGGACCACCTGGAACAGCACGTCCCCGAGCTCCAGCCGCAGCCGCTCGTAGGTGCCGTCCGCCACGGCGCCGGCTCCCCAGGCCCCGGCGGGCCCGGACTCGATCACCTCGACGGCCTCATAGGCCTCCTCGACGAGGTACTCGGTCAGGGCGTCGTGCGTCAGCCGGCGGGTCCAGGGGCAGTGCTCCCGGAGGCGGGCAACCACCCAGACCAGCCGGTCGACGGTCTCGCTCACGCGCGGTCGTCGTCCGCGCCGGGGCCCTCGTCCCCGTCCTCGTCGACGAACGCCTCCAGGATCACCGGGCCCTCGGAGGTGGCCCCGGTGGAGATGACCTCCCCCCAGGTCTCCACGAGCAGCTCGGCCAGGACCTCGCGCTCCTCGAGCGGCAGGAAGGCCGCCTCGGCGGCGTTGAGCTGGAAGTCCAGCAGTTCCTCCAGCGAGTAGCCGAAGACCTCGGCCAGCAGGTAGAGCTCGTCGGTGAGGGACACCCCGCTCATCAACCGGTTGTCCGGGTTGATGGTCACCCGGAAGCCCAGCTGGTGGAGCATGTCGATCGGGTGCGTGGAGACGGTCCCGCCGTAGGCCTCCACGGCGCCGGTCTGCAGGTTGGACGAGGGGCAGACCTCCAGGGCGATCCCCCGGTCCCGCACCCACGCGGCCGTCTCACCGAGATCCACGAGCGCGGAGTCCGCGCCGACCCGCTCCCCGTCCTCGTCCACCGCGTCGAACTCCACGGTGATGTCGTCCGCGATCCGCACGCCGTGGCCCAGGCGCAGGGCCCGGCCGTTGAGCAGGGCGTCGCGGATGGAGTCCACGCCGTCCGACTCCCCGGCGTGGACGGTGGTCGGGAAGTGCTGGGCGGCCAGCCAGGTGAAGGCCTCGGTGAAGCGGGCCGGGGGGAAACCCGTCTCCGGTCCGGCGATGTCGAAGCCGACGGCCCCGGCCTGGCGGTGGCGCACGGCCAGCTCGGCGATCTCCATCGAGCGGTCGTTCTGGCGCATGGCGGTGATGAGCTGGCCGACCCGGATGGTGGCACCGGCGTCCTCGGCGTTGGCCACGCCCTCGTCGAGGCCCGCCTGCACGGCCTCGACCGCCTGGTCCAGGGTGAGCCCGCCCGCCAGGTGCTGCTCGGGGGCCCAGCGGACCTCGGCGTACACGACGCCGTCCTCCACGAGGTCCTCGACGAACTCACGGGCCACGCGGTGCAGGTGCTCCGCGGTCTGCATCACGGCGATCGTGTGGTCGAAGGTCTCCAGGTAGCGCTCCAGCGTGCCCGAGTTCGCGGACTCCGCGAACCAGTGGGCCAGGTCATCGGCGGTGTCGGCGGGCAGGGCGTGCCCGGCCGAGGCGGCCAGCTCGAGGATGGTGGCCGGGCGCAGGCCGCCGTCCAGGTGGTCGTGGAGGCTGATCTTGGGCAGGGCCGCCAGGTCGATGTCGAGCGGGGAGGGGGCGGTGAATTCGATCGCGTCAGTCACGGGGCGAGTCTACGGGAGGCACCGTCGGCCCCCGGCCGGCGAGCCGGGCGTACACCCGCTTGAAGAGCACGTCGAGGAGCCAGCCGGCGACGGCGGCCGCCACCAGGGCGACCAGGATCTGCAGCAGCGTGTTGTCCAGCCAACCGGCCGTGGCCCGGGCGATGCCGATCGAATAGGCCGACCACAGCACCGCGGCGACGGTGTCCAGCACGGTGAAGCGCGTCCTCGGGTACCCGGTGGCCCCGGCGGTGTAGTTCACGGCGACCCGGCCGCCGGGGATGTACCGGGCGGTGCAGATGACCAGGGCGCCGTGACCGTCCAGGGCCCTGCGGGCCGAGCCGACCGCCCGCCGGGCCGAACGGGTGCGCATCCACCGGAACCGGTCGACACCGATCCGCCGGCCCAGGGTGTAGGCGATCTGGTCCCCGGTGATGGCCCCGAGGGCGCCGGCCAGCCAGACCCACCACAGGGACACGGTCTGTTCCTGGCCGGAGACCGAGGCCAGCGCCACCAGGACCGACTCGGAGGGCACGACGGGGAAGAAGCCGTCGATGGTGCACAGCAGGTAGACGGCAAGCAGCACCCACCACTGGCCGGCGGCGTGGAGGACGATGTCCTCGATCAGCTGCAGCACGGTTCCAGCCTATCGGCGCGGTTCCTCAGTCGATGCGGTCGATGAGCAGCGGCCGCGGCGAGAAGGACGCTGCCTCCCCGGACCCCGCGGGGGCGATGTCGAAGCCGCCCTCCAGCGCGGCCAGGGCCCGGTCGAACTGCTCCGGGGTGTCCGTCAACAGGGTCAGCAGCGGCTGCCCGGCCTGCACGGTGTCCCCGGGCTTGGCGTGCATCCGCACGCCGGCCCCGGCCTGGACGGGGTCCTCGCGGCGCGCGCGTCCGGCCCCGAGGCGCCACGCGGCCAGGCCCACGGCCATGGCGTCCAGGCGCGTCAGCACCCCCGGCTCCGGGGCGGTGAGCACGTGGGACTGCCGGGCCCGGGGCAGGGCCGCGTCCGGGTCCCCGCCCTGGGCGGCGATCATCCGCCGCCAGACGTCCATGGCCCGGCCGTCGGCCAGCGCCTCGGCCGGGTCCACACCGGTGACCCCGGCCCCGGCCAGCATGGCGCGGGCCAGCGCCACGGTCAGTTCCACGACGTCGGCCGGTCCTCCCCCGGCCAGGACCTCGACGGACTCCTCGACCTCGATGGCATTGCCCGCGGTCAGTCCCAGCGGGGTGGACATGTCCGTCAGCAGCGCCGTGGTGGTGACACCGGCGTCCCGGCCCAGGTCGACCATGGTGCGGGCCAGCTCCCGGGCCTGCGCCTCGTCCTTCATGAACGCGCCGGAGCCGCACTTGACGTCGAGCACGAGGGTGCCGGTGCCCTCGGCGATCTTCTTGGACATGATCGAGGAGGCGATCAACGGGATCGCCTCCACGGTGCCGGTCACGTCCCGCAGGGCGTAGAGCTTCTTGTCCGCCGGGGCCAGGCCGGCGCCGGCCGCGCAGATGACGGCGCCGACGTCCTGGAGCTGGTCCATCATGGCCTGGTTGGTCAGGTCGGCCCGCCAGCCGGGGATCGACTCGAGCTTGTCCAGGGTGCCTCCGGTGTGGCCGAGGCCGCGGCCGGACAACTGGGGCACCGCCACGCCGTACACGGCGACCAGCGGGGCCAGCGGGAGCGTGATCTTGTCCCCCACCCCTCCGGTGGAGTGCTTGTCAGCGGTCGGCTTCACGCCGCCGTCGGGCGCACGCAGCCCGGAGAAGTCCATGCGCTCGCCCGAGGCGATCATCGCGGCGGTCCACCGGGCGATCTCGGAGCGGTCCATGCCGTTGAGCAGGATGGCCATGGCCAGGGCGGACATCTGCTCGTGCGCCACCACCCCGCGGGTGTAGGCGTCCACCACCCAGTCGATCTGTTCACCGGTCAGCGTGTGGCGGTCGCGCTTGGCGCGGATGACCTCGACGGCGTCGAAGGGTTCGTGGGGCGTCGGGGCGGGAGACGGGTCGGTCATCGCCTCAGGATATCGCGGCACGTCAGGGGCCCGGTCCATGCCCGCCGGGCCCCTGAGTGCCGCCTCCCGCTCGCCGTCAGGCCTCCCCCGCCGCCTCGCGACGTGCCGGGACCGGGGCCTCGGTGGACCCGGACGGGGACCCCGTGGTGCCGGCCGCCGCCTCCCGGGCGTCCTGGTCCACGGTCTCGTCCTGCTCCTGGTCCGGGTGCTCGTGCCGGTCCTGGTGCGCGGACTGGTCCTGGTCCTGCATCTTCCGCACCGTGGGCACCGCCAGCCACACGGCGAGCAGCATCGCGACCACCCCGGCCGTGAGCTTGCCGATGGTCAGGGGGACGACCATGTTGGGCTGGAAGTTCGCCATGAACGCCAGGTGGTCGCCGAACGTGAACGCCGCGCAGACCGAGAACGCGATGACGATGACGCGGTCCTTCGGGGGCATCACCGGGATCAGCCGGAACATGGCCAGGATGTTGGCGGCGGCCGCCAGGATGGCGGCGATCCCCTCCTTGCTGATCCCCACGCGGCCGCCCACGGCCTCGAGCGGACGGGCCAGCGTGGTCCGGATGACGTAGACCAGGGGGAACGCACCGGCCAGCATGATGCCGATGTACCCCGCGATCTCCAGGGCGCGGAACTGGTCCTCCTCGTCCGCGATGATGGGATCGAAGCCCCAGCCGGTCCACAGCGTGGACAGCGCGCCGGTGAAGTACTCGACGATGACGAGCGCGAGCACGATCTTCAGCGCGGCGTCCAGGACCCGGCCGAAGACCAGGAACGCGGCGATCATGAACCGCGTCGCGAAGCGCAGCAGCAGCGCCAGCACCACCACGAAGACGAGGATGGGCAGGAGGTTGGCCAGGACCTGTCCCCAGCCCAGGTCCATGGGGGTGTCCGCGGGCGAGGAGGTGGAGACGTCGCTGCGGAGGCTGGTGTTCGTCAGGATCAGGATGCTCGTCGTCACCAGCACGCCCAGGGGAATGGTCAGCACCCCGGACATGACGCCCAGCGCCAGGTACCGGTGGTGGACCCGCTGCAGCATGGCCAGCCCCACGGGGATGGAGAAGACGATGGTGGACCCGGACATGAACGCCGTGGCCGCCGCCATGATCCAGGCGCCGTGGGACTCGGCCGTCACCGCGGCCAGGTTGTAGCCTCCCATGTCCCCGGCGATCAGCGCACCGGCCGCCATCGACGGGTCGGCCCCGACGGCGTCGAAGATCCTGCCGGTGATGAACTCGACGAAGAGCGACAGGTACGGGACCGAGGCCATGATCCCGGCCACGGGCAGGAAGATCGGGCCGATCGAGTGCAGCCCCTCCTTGAATTCCTTGCCGATGCCCTTCGAGTCGTCCCGCACGGCCCCCACCGCGCCGATGACGACGAAGACCATCATGATCCAGATGACGATGTTGCCGACGAGTTCCATGACAGGGGTCCTTAGGCTCTGGAGGGGTCCGGGTGGCCGTTCACTGGAACAGTGCCCGGGTGTGGTCGTTGAGGAAGACCCCGTGGGGGTCGAGTTCCCGGCGCACGGCCAGGAAGTCCGGCAGGCGGGGGAACAGCCGTTCGGCACGCTCGCGGGTCAGCAGGTGGATCTTGCCCCAGTGCACCGTCGCGTCAAAGCCGTCGAGCAGGGCGTCCACCGCCTGGAGGTAGGGCCAGTAATCGGTCCCGGGCGCGCCGGACACCGAGAGGCTGACCTTGTCCTCGGCGTGGAACGGTGAGATGAAGGCCTCGTCACCCCGGGTCCAGCGGGTCTCGATCGGATAGTGCTGATCGGGGAAGTCCTCCACGATGAGGTCCTTCAAGGCGACCCAGGCCTCCTTCGCCCGGCCCACCCCGACGTAGTACTCCAGTTCGTGGAACGGCAGCATGAACCCGCCGGGGTAGATCCGGTAGGAACGGTCGCGGCGCCGCCCCTCCTCGGAGCTCAGCGCCTGGCCGTCCGACTCGTCGAGGGACTCCGCCCAGTAGCGCTTCGTGTAGGCGCGGCCGACCATGTCCAGCCCCTCCGGCGTGGGCAGTTCGTACAGGCCGGCGGATTCCGGGGCCTGGCACCACAGGAACGAGAAGTGCCGGGACTCTGCGGGGTTGCGCTCCCAGTTCGCCAGGAGCTCCTCCGTCGTCTCGTAGGTGATCTGCTCCCGGAGGTGGTAGGCCTCCACGGCCTGCAGCTCGAGCTCCAGGATGACGCCCGCCGTGCCCACGGCGACCTGGACCGCGTGCAGCCGCTCGGGATCCGTCTCGTCGATCTCGACGATCTCGCCCTGTCCGGTCAGCAGCCGCATCCACCGCACCGTCGAGGAGAACGACCCCAGCCCGAGGCCGGATCCGTGCGTCGCCGTGGATACGGCCCCGGCGATCGCCTGCTTGTCGATGTCCCCCTGGTTGGCCAGGGCCAGGCCGTGCTCCCAGAGCGGATCACCGAACCTGTCGATGGTCGTCCCGCCGAGCGCACGGACGCGCCGGGTCGACGCGTCGATGCCCGTGATGCCCTGCAGGCCGGACAGGTCCAGCAGCATCCCCCCGGTCTGCACCACGGGCGTGAAGGAGTGACCGGATCCCGCCACGCGGACCCCGAGGCCCTCCTTGATGGCGTGCCGGACGGCGGCCACGGCTTCGGCCTCCGTGGTCGGCCTGACGGTCAGCGCGGGCGTGCACACCTGGTTGCCGCCCCAGTTGGTCCATTGCTGCTGATGCCGGGCGGAGGGAAGCGCCGTGCTGGTGGTCTTCATGAGTGCTCCTGGGAGGTGAAACCGTCCGGAACGGGACGGGGGATGGTCGGGAGAGGGATCGCCGCGTGAGGGCGGGGGCAGGTGACGGCCCGGGATCAGCGCGCGACATTCAGCGCCACGTGCTTGGTGCGGCTGAAGTCGTCCAGGGCGTAGGCGGACAGGTCGCGGCCATAGCCGCTCCTCTTGAAGCCGCCCCAGGGCATCTCGGTCGGCAGGGCCAGGTGGGTGTTGACGTTGACGCTGCCGAAGTCGAGCGCACCCATCACGGACATCCCCGCCGCGAGGTCGCGGGTGAACACGGACGCCGTCAGCCCGTAGTCCGTGTCGTTGGCGCGGGAGACGGCCTCCGCCTCGTGGTCGAACTCCTCGATCGAGACCACCGGCCCGAAGACCTCGTCCCGGGTGACGGCCGCCCCCTGGGGGACCTTCAGGACCGTCGGCTCGACCCAGTACCCGCGGGAGTCGTCCGAGCCGCCGCCCAGCAGCACCTCCGCCCCTTCCCCGACGGCCTCGGCGATCTTCTGCCGGACCCTGCCGAAATGCGCCTGGGAGATCATCGGCCCCAGGGAGCGTGCCGGCGTCGGGGCTCCCGGCTCGGCCAGGACGTACTCGGAGACCTTGCCGACCAGCAGCTCACCGAAGGCCTCCACGATGGAGGAGTGCACCAGCACCCGGCACGCGGCGCCGCACTCCTGCCCGGAATTCCAGTACCCGGCCTCCGCCACCGTGGTGGCGGCGAGGTCCAGGTCGGCGTCCGGCAGGATCACCACGGGCGCCTTGCCGCCGAGCTCCAGGTGGACCCTCTTCAGGGTGCCCGCAGCGTTGCGCGCCACGGCGGTCCCGGCCCGCACGCTCCCGGTGAGCGCCACGAGGTCCACGCCCGGATGGCCACTGAGCGCCTCCCCAACCCCCGGCCCGTCACCCAGCACCACGTTCAGGACCCCGGGCGGGAGGATGCCGGCGGAGAGCTGGGCGAAGCGCAGCAGGGTGAGGGGGGTGATCTCACTGGGCTTGAGCACCACGGCGTTGCCGGCCATGAGCGCCGGCGCCAGCTTCCAGACGGCCATGAGCAACGGGTAGTTCCACGGGGTGATGGCCCCGACCACCCCGACCGGCTCCCGCCGGATCAACGAGGTGACTCCCTCGACGTACTCATCCGGGGCCGGCGCGGTCGCCGTCCGCCCGGCGCCCGCCATGAAGGAGAGGGTGTCCACGGCGCTGGCGACGTCGTCCTCCGCGACCTCCGCGGGCTTGCCGCAGTTCAGGGACTCGAGCGCCTGGAAGGCCTGGGCGTCGTCGGCCAGGGCACGGGCCAGCGCCAGGAGCCGGTCGGCGCGCCGGCGCGGGGTCAGCGCCGCCCACTCCGGCTGTGCGGAGCGCGCGGCGGCGACCGCTGCGTCCACGTCCGCCGCGGATCCGAGGCCGATGTTCCCGATCCGGGTGCCACGAGACGGGTCCATCACCGCCGCGGAGCCACCGGCGTCACCCTGCGTGACCCGGCCCCCGATCACGTGGCCGAGCTCCGGGAGCGCGATGTCCTGGGCGTTCTCGGCGCGAAGCACGGAGAGGTGGGGATGAGACATGTCGCAGACCTTCCTGGTGTGATGCATGTCACTACACTATAAACAATAGGAGTATCGGGTTACAAGCCCCCGGCGTCCCGTCGTCGTGTCTCCTCGTGGCGCCCCGGCGGGAGCCTCCTCCGCCGGCCTCACCGGGACACGGCTCAGTCGGCCGTCCTCCACACCGACCACCCCAGGGCCTCGACCCCCGGGTCCGCACCCCTCAACGGCTCCCGCGTGAACGCCTCCCCGACCGGCAGGCGCGTGCCGGGGACACCCCCCGGGAGCGAACTGACGATCACCCTGCCCTCGGCGTTGACCAGGGCCGCACCCGCACGCGGGTCCACCGCCTCCCGGCCGGAGAACAGGGCCGCCTCGAGGCCGTCCATCCTCAGGTCGGCCCCGATGACGCTCCCCCGGAAGACCGTCCCCGAGACCGGTATGCCCACGGTCACCGTGACCCGGTCGATGCCCCCCTGGTCGAGGTAGGGGCCGTAGGCGCAGAGACGCCCGAGGGCCAGCGGTTGCCGGAACCACGGCATCCGCGTGTAGTCGTAGTAGCGCAGTGCCGCGACGTTGAACGTGTGGGCCTTGAACCTGAGTTCCCGGGGCTCCTCCCCGTCCCACCAGTTCAGCCACAGCGGCTGGTCTCGCAACAGTCCGGGGGCGAAGGCGATCCCGGCTCCCCGCACCAGTTCCGCGTCCTCCTCCGCGGCCGTCCTCAGCAGCTGGTCCACCACGCCAGGGCCGGACTCCCCGGTGGCCTCGGCGGGGTCGAGTCCGTCCAGGGCCTCCCGCACCGCCCCCAGGCGTCGGTGCAGGCCCTCGAGGCGACGGGTCATGCCGGGAACACCCCCGTCCCCGGTCGCGGCGGCCTCCGCGTAGAGCCGTGCCCGGGCGGTCATCAGCGCGGAGCGCAGCGACTCGGCGTACCGATGGGTGATCTCCTGCGCGCGGGTCACGTCGGCGGCCGCGATGGCCGCGACCAGTTCCCCGCAGGTCGCGGACAGCTGCTCGGCGAACGCCGCAGACTGGGGCCCGTGCCAGGACAGGGCCTGCAGCTCACCGGCCAGGGGCAGCGCCATCTCCATCAGGCCCTCCGAGCGCGAGGTGGAGGCGAGTTTCACGGCCAGGAGCATGTGCGCCCTGCGCACGCCCATGGGATCAACGGCCAGCGTCGCCCGGGCCGCCTCGCCCAGCGCCTCGATCTCGTGCTCGTCGCAGGTGGCGGCCGCACGCCGGGCACAGGCGGCCAGGACCGTGGCGACCTGCCCACCCAGGTCGGCGATGTCCCCCAGGGACATCGCCGTCAGTTCCTCCCGCGCCATGGTGTCGAGTTGATGCGGGTCCGGGGTGAAGACCGTGCCCCCATGCCGTCCCGTGCGCGTCCGCACCAGTCCGCGGGCCCGGAGCCGGTCCAGCGCCTGCCGCAGGGTCACCGGTGAGACGCCGAAGATCCTGGCCACGATGGTCTCGGACGGGAGCCGCTGGCCCTGCTGGAGCAGCCCGATGGCGATGCCGGCAGCCAGACGGTGCTCCACCTGGTGGGACAGGGGCGCCGCGGCATCGGGGGTCTTCAGCCGGCTCACCATCGACAGCACGTTCGACTCGATGCGGTCCCCGCCGCTCACCCTTGCCTCCACGGCCTCAGCGTACCGACCGGACGTGCCCGTCCGGACGTGACGACCCTGTCCGGGCCCGGTCCCGTCACGTCGGCGACGGGGCCGGATCAGGCACGGCGCCCACGGCGGTCCGCCATGTCCGCCATGTCCGCGGGGCCGAACGCCGAGGGCAGGACCTGGTCCATGGTCAGCTCGCCCTCGGGGCCCATCAGCAGCATGCCCGGGGCGTGGAACTCGAAGAGCAGCTGTCGGCACCGGCCGCAGGGCATGAGGACCTCACCCTGTCCGTTGACGCAGTAGAACGCCACCAACCGGCCTCCGCCGGTCATCTGCAGCTGGGACACCAGGGAGCACTCGGCACACAGGGTCAGCCCGAGCGAGGCGTTCTCGATGTTGCAGCCGGTGACGATCCGGCCGTCCTCGACCATGGCGGCCGCCCCGACGGGGAACGAGGAGTAGGGCACGTAGGCCCGGGTCATCGCCGCACGCGCCGCGGACTCCAGGCGCTTCCAGTCCACTCCCGAACCGACGCCGGTCAGTCGCGGGAGGGAGGCGGTCAGCGGGATGTCGTCCGCGAAGGCCTCGTCGAGGTTGTCGTTGCAGAAATCGGTCACGGCTACTCCTTCACGTAGGGTGTGCCGGCGGCCGCCGGACCTCGCGACCTGCCCACCAGACCGGCCACCACCAGGATGGTCACGAGGTAGGGCAGCATCGCCATGAACTGGCTGGGCACCGGTGTGCCGAGGATGGCCAGGACGAACTGCATGTTGGTGGCGAAGCCGAACAGCAGGGCGGCGAAGAACGCCCCGATCGGGTTCCACCGACCGAAGATCACCGCGGCCAGGGCGATGAAGCCCTGCCCGGCGGTCATCTCCTTGGAGAAGGAAGAGGAGTTCACCAGCGTGAAGAACGCACCGCCCATCCCCGCGATCGCCCCGGCCAGCAGCACGTTGGCGTAGCGCGTGCGCAGGACGTTGATGCCCACGGTGTCCGCGGCCTTGGGGTGCTCGCCGACGGCCCGCACGCGCAGTCCCCACCGGGTGCGGAACAACCCCACGTACAGCGCCGCCACGATCAGGTACATCCCGTAGCCGAGCACGGTCTGGTCGAAGAGGATCGGACCGATGACCGGGATGTCCGCCAGGACCGGGATCCGGATGCTCTCGAAGTGGGGCGGGGAGTTGAAGCGGGACGAGTCCGAGCTCAGCAGGGTGGAGAACAGGAAACTGGTCAGCCCGGCCACGAGGACGTTGAGCACCACGCCCACGATCACCTGGTTGACGAGGTAGCGGATGGAGAACACCGCCAGCAGGGCCGAGACCAGTGCGCCCGCCACGACCGCGGCCAGCAGGCCGGCCCAGACCGAGCCGGTGACCGAACCGGTCACCGCGGCGGTGAACGCACCGGCCAGCAGCTGGCCCTCGATGGCGATGTTGACCACGCCGGCCCGTTCCGAGAGCACCCCGGCCATCGAGCCGAAGATCAGCGGGACGGCCAGGACGAAGGCGCCGGCGATCAGGCCGGTCAGGAACACCGTGGTGGTGTTGGCGGCACCGACCACCCACACCAGGAAACCGGCCACGAACAGCACCGCGAACGCCGCCGAGCCCCAGCCGGGGACCGTGCCCCGGCGGCGCACGGACAGCAGCCCCCACACGGTCAGTGCGGCCAGCAGGAGGGTGATGATCCAGCCCACGGGCACGGTCGGTGCCACGATGTCCGGGATCTGGACCGCGTCGGCCTCGGTGGAGATGCGGAAGGTGGCGGACTCGCCCGAGGCGCCCAGGGCGAACACCAGCAGGGAGATGACCGTGAGCACGGCGAAGGTGATGGGGGTGGCCCAGTGCCGGACGATCTCGCGCTGCGGTTGCGGCGCAGGGCCGGCGGCCGGCGAGGCGCCGGAACCGGACGGGACGGTGACGGTGGTGCTCATCGCTGCTCGCCTTCCTCACCGGTGGTGTCCTGCGTCGGGGATGCCGTGCCCCGTCCGCCCGGTGGCGGGCCGGCGTCGGGTGCGTCCCGCCGGACGCCGGCGGGGGCCGCTTCGGCCGGGGAGGCGCTCTCGGCCGGGGAGGGCGGGGACGCCGCGTCCCCGGCGGCCACGCCCACGGCGTCACCGACGACGGCGGACTCCGCGGCGGGAGCGGTGCCGCCGGCGGTGGTCGTGGTGGCGGCCGCGGCGCCGGCCAGCGCCGGCTGGGTGACCGGGTCCGCCGCGGTGCGGGCCTCCAGGGCACTGGGCGCCGGCAACCGGAAGATGGTGCGCACCAGCGGCGGGGCGGCGATGAACAGCACGATCAGCGACTGGATGATCAGCACGATGTCGATCGGCACGCCGGTCTCCGTCTGCATGGTCACCCCGCCCGCGCGCAGGGCACCGAAGAGCAGCCCGGCGAAGAAGACGCCGACCGGGTTGGACCGGCCCAGCAGGGCCACGGTGATGGCGTCGAAGCCGAAGGAGCCGGCCACGTCCGTGTTGAGGACCTTCTCGGTGCCGGAGACCTGGCTCACGCCGGCCAGGCCGGCCAGGCCGCCCGAGATGACCATCGCCACCACGTACATCCGCTTCACCGAGACACCGGCCGTGCGGGCCGCCGCCGGGTTGGCGCCCACGGCCCGCAGCTGGAAGCCGATCGTCGAGCGCTGGATCAGCCACCACGCGAAGACGGTGGTGAGGATCGCGACCACGAAGCCCCAGTGGAGGCGGAAGGAGTCCCCCAGCAGCGGCGGGAACACGGCGGTGGGCTCGAGGAAGTCCGAGACCGGGTTCGTGGACCCCTCGCGCTGCAGCACCGGGGTCTGCAGCAGGTACGCCACGAGGTAGACCGCGATGTAGTTGAGCATGATGGTCAGGATGACCTCGTGGGCGCCGGTGGCGGCCTTGAGGATGCCCACGATCGAGCCCCACAGGGCACCGCCGAGGATGCCCATGATGACCACCAGCAGCAGGTGCACCCCGAAGGGCAGCTGCAGGTGCACGCCGAAGTAGGTGGCGAACATGGCACCGAAGATCATCTGTCCCTGGCCGCCGATGTTGAACAGGCCGGAGCGGAAGGAGATCGCGATGCCCAGCGAGATGATGATCAGCGGCGTCGAGAGGGTCAGCGACTCCATGAACGGGTAGATCATGCCCGTGAAGTCCTCGGCCTGGTAGTTGAACACCGCCCCGCGGAACAGGGCGGCATAGGCCGCGGCCACGGCCTCCCAGGCGGCCACGAGGGTGTCCTGCGGCCGGGCGAAGAAGTACCCGAGGGCCTCCAGGACCTCCTCGTCGGTGAGGATGATCAGCACGGCGCTGAGGACCAGGGACAGCACGATCGCCAGCACGGTGACCATGCCGTTGCCGGCCATCATGTGGCGCAGTGCGGAACCCCCGTCCGGCCGGCCGGCCGCCGGCCCGGACGCGCCGGGCTTCGGACCGGCCTGCGTGGTCACGGCGCTCATGCCGTCGCTCCCTTCGGGGTGGTGTCCTGCGGACTGGCCGCGGGGTCGATTCCGGCCATCATCAGGCCGAGGTCGTCGCGCGAGGTGTCCCCCGGCACGATGCCGATGATCCGACCGTGGTACATCACCGCGATCCGGTCGGCCAGGTCCAGGACCTCGTCCAGTTCCGTGGAGACGATCATGACCGGTGTCCCGGAGTCCCGCTCGCGGATGATGCGCTCGTGCAGGAACTCGATGGAGCCGACGTCGACCCCGCGGGTCGGCTGGGAGGCGATGAACAGCTTGAGGTCGTCCACCAGTTCCCGGGCCATGACGACCTTCTGCTGGTTGCCGCCGGACAGGGTGCCGACCGGCAGGTCCACGCCCTGGGTGCGGATGTCGAACTCCTGGACCCGCTTCTCGGCCAGCCGGCGGATCGCCTTCGGGTCGAGCTGGAGTCCGTTGCCGGCCGGGGGCCGGTCATAGCGGTTGAGCACGAGGTTCTCGGCCACCGTGAACGGCCCGACCAGCCCGTCGGTGGACCGGTCCTCGGGCACGTACCCGACGCCGGCCCGGATGACCTGGCGGGTTGTGCGGCCGAGCAGTTCCTCGCCGTCGAGACGGATCGAGCCCTGGGCCTTGTGCAGTCCCATGATGGCCTCGGTCAGCTCGGTCTGGCCGTTGCCCTGGACGCCGGCGACCGCGAGCACCTCGCCCTGGCGGATCCCGAAGGAGACGTCGTCCACGAGCCGGACGCCGTCCGGGCTGAGCACCGTGAGGTTCGAGACGGTGAACGTCTCCTCCCCCAGGGTCGGGGCGGACTTCGCCCGGTTCAGGACGACGTCACGGCCGACCATCAGCGCGGCCAGCTCGGACTGGTCGGCGCCGGGGTCCGCGGTGCCGACCACCCGGCCGCGGCGCAGCACGGTGATCTGGGTGGAGATCGCCTTGACCTCGCGGAGCTTGTGGGAGATGAAGACGATGGCCGTGCCGCTGTCCCGCAGCTGGCGGATGATGTCCAGCAGCTCGTCGGTCTCCTGCGGCGTGAGCACGGCCGTGGGCTCGTCGAGGATCAGCACCCGGGCGTCCCGGACCAGGGCCTTGATGATCTCGACGCGCTGCTGGACGCCCACCGGCAGGTCCTCGACCAGGGCGTCGGGGTCCACGTGGAAACCGAAGCGGTCCGAGATCTCGCGGATGCGCCGCCGGGTGGTCTCGAGGTCGAGGATGCCACCGGCGCGGGTGTGCTCGTCACCCAGGGCGACGTTCTCGGCCACCGTGAAGACGGGGATCAGCATGAAGTGCTGGTGCACCATGCCGATCCCGGCGGCCATGGCCTCCCCGGGGCCGCTGAACCGGACCGGGGTGCCGTCCACGAGGATCTCTCCGGCCGTGGGCTCGTAGAGCCCGAACAGCACGTTCATCAGGGTGGACTTGCCGGCGCCGTTCTCCCCGAGGAGGGAGTGCACCTGTCCGGACTCCACCGTGAGGTCGATCGAGTCATTGGCCGTGAAGGCGCCGAATTTCTTGGTGATGCCGCGCAGCTCGAGTTTCACCGTGCTCCAGCCAATCTGTCCTGACGAGGACCGTTGCGTGAAGGGATGTCGGACAGGGGGCGGAGCGGCCGTGGTGGGCCGCCCCGCCTGGGCTGTCGGAACGGTATCAGGACTCGGGCGAGTAGTCCGAGTCCACCGTGATCGAGCCGTCGATGATGCCTGCCTTGATCTCCTCCAGCTCGGTCTTGAGCTCCTCGGAGACCGCGGAGTCGAGATCGTGGAACGGGGCGAGCGCGACGCCGCCGTTCTCCAGGGTGCCGACGTAGGGCTCGGAGGAGAACTCGCCGGCCAGGTCGGCCTCGATGACGTCGTGGACCGCCTCGCCCATCAGCTTCATCACCGAGGTGAGGATGACCTCGCCCTGGTCCGTGGTCAGGTAACCGTCGGAGTCGACCCAGACGACCTTGGCGTCCTTGCCCGCGGCGTTGGCCTCGGTCACCGCGTCCAGGGTGCCCAGGCCCACGGGGCCGGCCACGGGCATGATGATGTCCGCGCCCTCGTTGATGAAGTTGGTCGTGTTGGTCTTGCCGGCGGCCTGGTTCTCGAAGTCGCCGGTGAACGAGCCGGTCTTGGCCTCGCGGTTCCAGCCGAGGACCTGGACGTCTGCGTCCTTCTGCTCGTTGTAGTACTCGACCCCGGCGGCGAAACCGTCCATGAAGATCGTCACGGTGGGGATCTCCGCCCCGCCGTAGGTGGCGACCTTGCCCGTCTCGGAGACCCCGGCGGACAGGTAGCCGGCCAGGAAGGCGCCCTGGGCCGTGTCGTAGATGATGCGCTGGACGTTGTCCGGGAACTCCGGGTCCGTGACGTCCACGCCCACGAAGTGGGTGTCCTCGTTCGCGGCCGCGATCGGCTTGATGGTGTCACCCAGCAGGAAGCCCACGCCGATGATGGTGTCGCAACCGGCCTGGAGCATGGAGTTGACGTTCGGGGTGAAGTCCGTGGGGCTCGTGGACTCGGCCTCGCGGACCTTGATGCCGAAGTCCTCCTCGGCCGACTTCAGTCCCTCGTACGAGGACTGGTTGAAGGAGCGGTCGTCGAAGCCGCCCTGGTCGGACACGATGCATCCGGTGTAGTCGGAGTTCTCGGTGCCGACCGCCGAGGTGCTCGCGCTCTCCGTCCCGGTCTCGGAGCCGGCGCCGGGGGCCTCCTCCTCGGGGGCCGCGCCGCAGCCGGCCAGCAGGAGGCCGGAGAGGCCGAGGACGGCCGCCGGCAGGAGTGCCTTGCGGGACAGATCAGATGCAGTGCCCATGATGATCCTTTGGTGCGAGTGATGAGGCGGGAGGGCAGCCGGGCTGGCCGGTGCTGCTCCGGGCCGACCGATGGCCCTCACAGTGGTGTCCGTGCCCTGATGCGGACAGTTACCCGGAAGTTTACCCAAACTTGGGAGGAATCGTTTCAGAATTCCAGTGCCGGTGGCCTGCACCGTCACGCCCCCGCTACTGGGCCCCCGCGAGGGCCCGCAGGGCGGCGGCGGTGAAGATCCGCATGCCGACCCCGATCGCCCGCTCGTCCGGCGCGTAGTCCCCCATGTGCAGGTCGTACACCGGGCCGCCCGGGGTCCGGGTCCCGAGCCGGAGCATGGCCCCGGGGACCTGCTGGGTCATCCAGGCGAAGTCCTCCCCGCCCATCGACTGCTCGGTCAGCTGGATGGCGCGGGATCCCAGCTCGAACCGGGCCGCGTCCTCGATCAGGTCCGTCTCGGCCTCCGTGTTGACCACCGGGGGCACCCCGCGGACGTGCTCCAGGTGCACGTCGACGCCGAAGGGGCGGGCCACCTGGTGCACGACCTCGTCCAGCAGGTCACCGGCCGACTCCCACACGTCCGCGTCCAGGCACCGCATGGTCCCGGCGAGGTAACCGGTCGAGGGGATCGCGTTCGGCGCGGCCCCGGCGTTGACCTGGCCCCAGACCACCGAGACGGCCGAGCGCACGTCGATGCGCCGCATCAGCACCGCCGGGACGTTGACCGCGATCTCCGCCAGCGCGAAGACGAGGTCCTCGGTCACGTGCGGCCGCGAGGTGTGGCCGCCGCGTCCGGACAGGCTGATCTTGATCGTGTCCGAGGCCGAGGTGATGGCCCCGATGCGGGTACCGAGGGTGCCGACGTCGAACCGGGGTTCGCAGTGGGCGGCCAGGATGCGCGGCAGGCCCTCGAGGACCCCCTGGCGGATGACCGTCAGGGAACCGCCGGGCAGCCGCTCCTCGGCCGGCTGGAAGATCACCCGGACGCGGCCGCCCAGGGCGGAGGGGTCCAGGTCCAGACCGGAGGTGCCCGCGAGGATCTCGTGCAGGGCCACTGCCGTTCCGGCCATCACGGCGGTGTGGACGTCGTGCCCGCAGGCATGGGCGACGCCGTCGACCCGGGAGGCGTAGTCCAGTCCGGTGCGCTCGGTGAGCGGCAGCGCGTCGATGTCCGCCCGCAGGCCGAGCACGAGGGGGCCCTCCCCGATGTCGACGTAGGCGCCCGTGTCCTCGAGCTTCACCGGCGAGAGCCCGGCGCCGGAGAGGACCTCCAGGATCCTGGCGGTGGTGCGGTGCTCGTCGTAGGACAGCTCCGGGTGGGCGTGCAGGTCACGCCGCAGCCCCACCGCGACCGGCTCGAGGCGGTCCACGAGGGGGGCGACCCTGGGCAGTCCGGGATCGTCCAGGACGGGGATGGCCCCGGTGGCAGGATGGCGAGCGGTCATCCCAGTGATGTTACCGCCGGGCGGCGTCAGAGGACGTCGTGGTCCCCGTGCGCCTTGAGCGACTCGACGGCCTGCTTCACCGACTGCGCGTGTTCCGTGGTGGTGACCAGCAGGGCGTCCGGGGTGTCCACCACGACGATGTCCTCCACGCCGATCAGCGCGATCACCCGCTGGGTGTCGGTGACCACCACGCCGGAGGCCTTCGAGGAGTACACCCGCGGGGTCTCCCCGATCACGGTGATCCCGGAGGAGTCCCGGGCGGGGTTCAGCCGCGCGATCGCCGCGAAGTCGCCCACGTCGTCCCAGGTGAAGTCACCCGGGATCACGGCCACGTCGCCCGCCGCGGCGGCCGGCTCGGCCACCGCGTAGTCGATCGCGGTCTTCTTCAGCGTCGGCCAGACCCGGGCCATCACCTCGTCCTGCTGCGCGCTGCCCCACGCCGTGGCGATCTCGGTGAGCCCGGCGTGCAGCTCCGGCTCGTTCGCCTGCAGGTGCTGCAGCAGCAGGGACACCGGGGCCACGAACATGCCGGCGTTCCACAGGTACTCCCCGGAGTCCACGTACTCCCGGGCCACGTCCTCGGACGGCTTCTCCACGAAGGCGGCGACGTCCTTGGCGTTCGGCGCCCCGGCCACGTCCAGGGCCTGGCCCTGCCGGATGTAGCCGAAACCGGTGGCCGGGTGGGTCGGGGTGATGCCGATCGTCACGATCCGCCCGGTGGCCGCCGTCGCCACGGCCTCGACCACCGCGGCCTGGAAGACCTCCACCGGGCCGATCACCTGGTCGGCGGCGAACGATCCCATGATCGTCTCCGGGTCGCGCCGGTACAGGATGGCGGCGGCCAGCCCGATGGCGGCCGCCGAGTCCTTGGGCTCCGGTTCCAGGACCATGTCCGTCCGGTCCAGGTCCGGCAGCTGCGCCCAGACGGCGTCCTGATGGGCCTCGCCCGTGACGACCATCATCCGGTCCCCGGCCAGCGGGGCCAGGCGGTCGTAGGTCGCCCGGATCAGGGTCTGTCCGGATCCGGTCAGGTCGTGCAGGAACTTCGGGGCCGCGGCACGGGACAGCGGCCACAGCCGGGTGCCCACGCCACCGGCGGGGATCACGCCGTAGAAGCGGTCCAGCCCGGGGCCAGCCACCCGGTCCCGGGCGGTCGGGTCGTGCTGTTCAGAGTCAATGGTCACCCGGCCAGCATAGGTCTCCCGCCCGGCGCACCCGGCCAGCGCCGCGCACCTCGGGGGCCGCAAGTGATCCACCGCACACCCGCGCGATGCCGCGTCAAAAGTCGAGACCTGCCGCGCTGGAGGGACTACTCTGTCTAGGAGGAATGCACTCGCACCGGCGTTCTCTCTGTGCGCACCGGACGTGGCACAGGCGCCCTTGCAATCCCTGGGAGGTTTTTACAGTGTCAACTGCGACATCCGCGCAGGCCCCGGCGAAGTCCGGCCGTGGGACCCTCTACCGCGGCAACGAGGGCATGTGGTCCTGGGTGATCCACCGGATCACCGGCGTGGTCATCTTCTTCTTCCTACTGGTCCACGTGCTGGACACCTCACTGGTGAGGGTCTCGCCGGAGGCCTACAACGCGGTGCTCGGCACCTACAAGAACCCGCTGATGGCGATCGGTGAGGTCGGCCTCGTGGGGGCCATCATGTTCCACGCCTTCAACGGGCTGCGGATCATCCTGGTCGACTTCTGGAAGGGCGGCACCAAGCACCACAAGGCGATGCTCTGGACCGTGGTGGTCCTGTGGGTCATCACCCTCGCCGCCTTCGCCATCCGTCACCTGATGCTCGCCTTCGGAGGTCACTGAGCCATGAGCGCCACCGCTGATTCCACCATTGCGGCGCCCCGTAGCGGGCGCATCGACCCGAAGTACACCCGGGACCGGACCACGTCCGGCAATTTCGAGATGCTGACCTGGCTGTTCATGCGCCTGTCCGGCATCGTCCTCGTGGTGCTGATCTTCGTGCACCTGTTCTCCAACCTGATGGTCGGTGACGGCATCAACGGGCTGGACTTCGGATTCGTGGCCGGCAAGTGGGCCGACCCGTTCTGGCAGTTCTGGGACCTGGCCCTGCTGTGGCTGGCGATGCTGCACGGCACCAACGGCGTGCGCACCATCATCAACGACTACGCCGAACGCGACGGCGTGCGGTTCTGGCTGAAGATGGTGCTGTACGCGGCGACCACCGTCATCATCGTGCTCGGCACCCTGGTGATCTTCACCTTCGAGCCGTGCCTGACGGACGCAGCGGGGAACCTGCTCGAGGCCTCCCCCGCGTTCTGCGCAACGCTCTGACCCCGGCCGTCCCCAGAACACCCGAGACTTCTCGAGAAGAAAGAATCCCAAACGAATGCAGGTACACAAGTACGACGTCGTGATCGTCGGTGCCGGCGGCGCCGGCATGCGCGCGGCGATCGAGGCCGGACAGCGCGCCCGCACCGCAGTGCTGACCAAGCTCTACCCCACCCGCTCCCACACCGGCGCAGCCCAGGGCGGCATGTGCGCCGCCCTGGCCAACGTGGAAGAGGACAACTGGGAGTGGCACACCTTCGACACCGTCAAGGGCGGTGACTACCTGGTGGACCAGGACGCCGCCGAGGTGATGGCCAAGGAGGCCATCGACGCGGTGCTCGACCTGGAGAAGATGGGCCTGCCCTTCAACCGCACCCCGGAGGGCCGGATCGACCAGCGCCGTTTCGGCGGTCACACCCGCGATCACGGCAAGGCCCCGGTCCGCCGCGCCTGCTACGCGGCCGACCGCACCGGCCACATGATCCTCCAGACGCTCTACCAGAACTGCGTCAAGCACGACGTCGAGTTCTACAACGAGTTCTACGTGCTGGACCTGCTGCTGGTCGACGAGCCCGGCACCCGCCCCGACGGCACCCCGTTCACCCAGAAGCGCGTGGCCGGCGTCGTCTCCTACGAGCTGGCCACCGGTGAGCTGCACGTCTTCCAGGCCAAGTCCGTGGTCTTCGCCACGGGCGGTGCCGGCAAGGTCTTCAAGACCACCTCCAACGCCCACACCCTCACGGGTGACGGCATGGCGATCGCCTACCGCAACGGTCTGCCGCTGGAGGACATGGAGTTCATCCAGTTCCACCCGACCGGCCTGGCCGGCCTGGGCATCCTCCTCTCCGAGGCCGCCCGCGGTGAGGGTGGCATCCTGCGCAACTCGGACGGTGAGCGCTTCATGGAGCGCTACGCCCCCACCATCAAGGACCTGGCCCCGCGTGACATCGTGGCCCGTTCGATGGCCGAGGAGGTCCGCCAGGGCCGCGGTTGCGGCCCGAACAAGGACTACGTCCTGCTGGACCTGACCCACCTGGAGCCGGCGCACATCGACGCCAAGCTCCCGGACATCACCGAGTTCGCCCGGACCTACCTGGGCGTGGAGCCCTACACGGAGCCGGTGCCGGTGTTCCCGACGTGCCACTACGTCATGGGCGGGATCCCCACCAACGTCAAGGCCGAGGTCCTCCAGGACAACGACACCGTGGTCCCGGGCCTGTACGCCGCCGGCGAGGTGGCCTGCGTGTCCGTGCACGGCTCGAACCGCCTGGGCACCAACTCCCTGCTCGACATCAACGTCTTCGGCCGTCGTGCCGGCATCTACGCCGCCGAGTACGCCGCCACCGCCGAGTTCGTCGAGCTCCCGGAGAACGGCGAGGCCCCGACCGTCGAGCACATCGAGAGCCTGCGTTCCGCCACCGGCACCGAGCGCGTGTCCGAGCTGCGGTCCGAGCTGCAGGAGGTCATGGACGCCGACATGCAGGTGTTCCGGACCGACGAGTCGATCCGCCGCGCCCTCGCCACGATCGAGTCGCTGCGCCAGCGCTACGAGAACGTCTCGGTGCAGGACAAGGGCAAGCGGTTCAACCTGGACCTGCTCGAGGGCCTCGAGCTGGGCTACCTGCTGGACATGGCCGAGGCCATGACCGTGGCGGCCCTGCACCGCAAGGAGTCCCGCGGTGGTCACTATCGCGAGGACTACCCGGACCGAAGCGACGAAGAGTGGATGAAGCACACCATGCTGTACCGGGACCCGAACTCCGAGATGGAGGGGGTCAAGGGCATCCGCTTCGAGACCAAGCCGGTCGTCGTTACCCGTTACCAGCCGATGGAGCGTAAGTACTGATGAGCACCACAGCAACCGAACCTGCAGAGGGCCCCTCGAAGGTCGACCTGGGCGAACAGGGCAGCGCCGGGGAGATCGAGAGCTTCGAGGTCACCCTGAAGGTGCGCCGCTACCTGCCGGAGACCACCGAGGACTCCTACTGGGACGAGTGGCGGGTCACCATGTACGGCACCGACCGCGTGCTGGACGCCCTGCACAAGGTCAAGTGGGAGCTGGACGGCACCCTGTCCTTCCGCCGCTCCTGCGCGCACGGCATCTGCGGTTCCGATGCCATGCGCATCAACGGCCGCAACCGCCTGGCCTGCAAGACCCTGCTGAAGGACCTGGACCTGTCCAAGCCGATCCTCGTGGAGCCCATCAAGGGCCTGCCGGTCGAGAAGGACCTGATCGTGGACATGGACCCGTTCTTCCAGTCCTACCGCGAGATCATGCCGTTCCTGATCAACAAGGGCCCGGAGCCGACGAAGGAGCGCCTGCAGTCCGCAGAGGACCGCGAGCGGTTCGACGACACCACCAAGTGCATCCTGTGCGCCGCGTGCACGTCCTCCTGCCCGGTGTTCTGGACCGACGGCCAGTACTTCGGCCCGGCGGCCATCGTCAACGCCCACCGGTTCATCTTCGACTCGCGCGATGATGCCGGGGACCTGCGCCTGGAGATCCTCAACGACAAGGAGGGCGTGTGGCGCTGCCGCACCACCTTCAACTGCACCGAGGCCTGCCCGCGCGGCATCCAGGTGACCAAGGCGATCGCCGAGGTCAAGCAGGCCGTCCTGGCCGGTTCGTTCTGATCATCCTGAACCCTTAGCGGTACAGGGCCGGGGACCCCGCTCCCCCACCACGCGAAAGCCCCCCGGGATTGTCCCGGGGGGCTTTCGCGTACCGTGCCGTCAGCGGCCGGAGCGCGCCCGCATGTAGGCGTTGACGTCCTTGGAGAACGCCGTGACGATCCACCAGATGTTCACGAGGACGAACAGGACGCTGAGGATCAGCGTCAGGGTCCCGATGACCGGGGAGATCGCCAGGGTGATTCCGATTCCGGCCAGGCCGACGAGCGTGTACAGCGTACCGACCGCTGCCAGCACCGTGCCCAGGATGCGTGCCCAGTTCTTACCGCCACGCAGGCCGAGGAACACCAGCAGGTACAGGATGATCCCCAGCACGATGCTCACGATCATCGTGGCCATGCCGAAGGCCATGCCCAGCTGGACGGACTGCTCGATGATCTCCTCGGACGCCGCCATCCCCTGGGCCTCCAGCTCCGCGGCCGCCGTCTCACGGATCAGGTCCTCGTTGAGGCCCGCGAGGCCGACGATGCCGGAGACCAGGTGGATCCCGAAGGACACCAGGGTCAGCGTCTTCAGCCGGGCCCAGCCCTTGGGCTCGGCCATCTCCTGGCCCACCGCCCCGGGGTCGTAGGCGGTGGTGCCGTACCTGGAGCCCGGGCCGCCGGGTGCGGGGTACGGCTGCTGCTCGGCCGCACCGTAGGGCGGCTGGGGCGCGCCGAACGGCGGCTGGGGCGCGCCGAACGGTGGCTGGGGCGCGCCGAACGGTGGCTGGCCCTGGGCCTGCCGGCTGTCCGTTCCGCCCGCTCCGGGGTGCTGGGGTGGGTTCTCGGTCATGGGTGTTCCCCTCTCACGTGATGAATGATGCGTGCTGTGGCCCGGACGCCGGGCCGTACCCGATCGTCACTCGTACCGCAGTGCCTCGATCGGATCCTTCTTCGCGGCCCGGGCCGCAGGCATGGTGCCGGCCAGGAAGGCGATCGCCAGGATCAGGAGCACGATCAGCACGATGGCCATCGGGTCCACGGCGAACAGGGACAGCCCGGCCACCCCGCTCAGCGGGCCGCTGACGAGGGCGGCGTTGCCGGCCAGGCCGACCACGACCCCCAGCCCCACGCCGATCACCGAGCCCATGATCCCGAGCATGACGGCCTCCATGGAGAACAGCCCGAACACCTTGCCGCCGCTCATGCCCAGGGCCTTCATCAGGCCGATCTCCCGGGTGCGTTCCTGCACGGACATCAGAAGGGTGTTGACGATGCCGAAGCTGGCCGCCAGCAGGGCGATCAGCGCGAAGCCGTTGAGCACCCAGGTGACGGTGTCGATGATGCCGGTGATGACGCCGAGCTGGTCCTCCACGGTCATCGCCATGAAGCCCTCCTCGCTCAGCGCGGCCTTGACGGACTGTTCGTTGGCGGCCATGTCCTCGACGTCGGCCACGGCCTGCACGTAGGCCTGCGGCTGCTCGACCTCGAGCCCGGAGGTCTGCAGTCCGTGGAGTTCCTCGTTGAGCGCGCTGGAGGGCATGGGGCTGGCCCCCACGCCCGAGATCGCGGCCTGGGAGACGCCCACGATCTCCGCGTCCACGGTCTGCACCCGCTGGGCCAGGTCCTTGATCCCGAGGGTCACGGTCTCCCCGAGCGCTGCCTCCGGGTCCTCGGTGCCGTAGATCTTGAGCCAGGTCTCCGGGATGGTGATCTCCATGGCGTCCCGGGCCGGTTTCACCCCGGCGGCGAGCTCGAGGGCGGCGGCGTTGGCCGGCAGGTCCATCGACTGCAGCGTGAACTGGTCCCCGTCGGCCGTCTCCAGGTACTCGGCGGCCACGAACACGACCGGCTCCACGTTGGAGAGGTGCTCGACCCGGGCGATCGTCTCGATGTCCTCATCGGTCAGCATCGTCATCCCGAACTCACCGGTGGCCTGTGCCTCCGCGGGATCGTAGGCCACCGGACCGGAGCTGCCGGGCATCTGGGCGGTGGCGTCGACCCCGGGCATGATGGAGATCTGGTCGATCTCGCCGAAACCGGACACCATGGTGTCCACGTACTTGTTGATGCCCGCCCCGAGACCCGAGGTGAGGGTGAGGGTGAAGGCGCCGATGACGATCGCGATGACCGTCAGGAAGGTCCGGGTCTTGGACCGCATCGTGTTGCCGAGCGCGGTCCCCGCGATGTCGACGGCCCTCATGCCCGCTCCTCCCCCGCGTTATCGTCCTGGCCGGCCCTGCCGGCCGTCCCGGCGCCCGGCGCCGTCGGCCCGGCATCCGGTCCGTCCGGTCCCGATCTGTCCGGCCCCGGCTCGTTGAGTCCCGGCCCGTCCACGACGACCGGGGCCGCGTGCTTCCCGTGCCCGCCCGCCCGGCGGGAGCCCTCCCGGGACGACTGTCCGACGCCTGCCCCGGCGGAGCGCACGGCCTCACCCGAGTCATCGGCCACGATCATCCCGTCCTGCATCAGCAGGCGACGCTGGCAGCGCGCGGCGAGGTCGTCGTCGTGCGTGACGATCACGAGGGTGATGCCCCGATCCCGGTGCAGCCCGAAGAGGATGTCCTCCACGACCTCGCCCGTGGCGGTGTCCAGGTTTCCGGTGGGTTCGTCCGCGAAGAGCACGGACGGGTTGTTGACCAGGGCGCGGGCGATGCACGCGCGCTGCTTCTGGCCGCCGGAGAGGTCCGTGGCCCTGTTCCTGGCCTTGTCCGCCATGTCCAGCTGCTCCAGGACCTCCATGCCGCGCCGCCTGCGCTCGGCCGGGCCCACGCCGGCGATCTTCAGCGGCAGGATGACGTTCTCCAGCACGGTCTGGTTGGCGTTGAGAAAGAACTGCTGAAAGACGAAGCCGAAGGTCTCATTGCGCAGTTCTGAGACCTGGGCAGGCTTGAGCTGGCTGACCGGGCGGCCGTTCATGGCCACGACACCGGCCGTCGGCTCGTCCAGCAGGGCCAGCAGGTGCATCAGGGTCGACTTGCCCGAACCGGACTTGCCGACGATCGCCACCGACTCACCCTGCCGGATCTCGAAGGTCAACCCCTTGAGAGCATCGAAGCGGGACTCCCCCCGGCCGTAGACCTTGACCAGGTTCTCGGTCTCGAGAACGGCAGCTGACATGGGATTCCCTCCGTGGTTTCCGGCACCTTGCCGTTCTCATTATCCACGGGCGGAACCCCGCTCCCGGCCGGCGTCGGGCCGGTCGGGATGAACGTCCCGTGAAGCCTCAGTGCGCCGGAGGCAGGAAACCGACCTTGGCGTAGACGTCGGCCAGCACCGGGGAGGCCACCTCGCGGGCCTTGGCGGCCCCGCGGTCCAGCAGCCGGTCCAGCTCGGCCGGGTCGTCCATCAGGGCCAGGGCCCGGGTGCGGATGGGGGCCAGTCGCTCCACCACGGCCTCGGCCAGGTCGACCTTCAGGTGGCCGTACATCCTGCCGGCGTAGGCCTCCTCCAGTTCCGGCACGGACCGTTCGGACACCGCTGCCAGGATGGACAGCAGGTTGGACACCCCGGGCTTGGCCTCGCGGTCGAAGCGGATCTCCGTGCCGTCGTCGGTGACGGCGGACTTGATCCGCTTGGCGATGACCTTGGGCTCGTCGAGGATGTTGATCAGCCCGTTCTGGGACTCCGCGGACTTGGACATCTTCGCCAGCGGGTTCTGCAGGTCGTAGATCCGGGCCCCGTTGACCGGGTAGAAGCCCTCCGGCACCACGAAGGTCTCCCCGTAGCGGGAGTTGAACCGCTGGGCCAGGTCGCGGGTGAGTTCCACGTGCTGGCGCTGGTCGTCCCCCACGGGCACGCCGTGCGGCTGGTACAGCAGGATGTCCGCGGCCATGAGCATGGGATAGGCCAGCAGCCCGACGCCGGCCGCCTCGGCCCCCTGCTTGGAGGCCTTGTCCTTGAACTGGGTCATCCGCTGGGCCTCGCCCATGCCGGTCATGCACATCAGCACCCAGGCCAGCTGGGCGTGCTCGGGCACCTGGGACTGGACGAACAGGGTGGAGCGCTCGGGGTCGATGCCGGCGGCGATGTACTGGGCGGCGGCCACCCGGGTGCGCTTCACCAGGGCCTCGGGATCCTGGGGCACCGTGATGGCGTGCAGGTCCGGGATGAAGAAGTAGGCGTCGAAGTCGTCCTGGACCTTAACCCAGTTGACCAGGGCGCCCAGGTAGTTGCCCAGGTGCAGCGAGTCAGCGGACGGCTGCATGCCGGACAGCACGCGGTGCCGGGTTCCGGCGCCCGCGAGGTGGGCCGTGGAGGCGGTGTCCCGGGCCAGGACGTCGGCGGGCGTCGGGCGGGCGGGGGTACGGGGAGTGGTCGTCTCGGTCATCTCGGCTCCTGAGTGCTCAGAACTGGTAGTCGACCACGAGCGGGGCGTGGTCGGAGAAGCGGGTGTCCCAGCTGGGGGCGCGGTCCACGACCGCGGTGGTCGCCCTGGCGGCCAGCTCGGGGGTGGCCATGTGGTAGTCGATGCGCCAGCCGGCGTCGTTGTCGAAGGCCTGGCCGCGCATGGACCACCACGTGTAGGGCCCGTCCACGTCTCCGGCGAGGTCGCGGTGCACGTCCCGGTAGCCGATCTCCTCGCCGAAGAAGCGGTCGAAGTAGGCGCGCTCCTCCGGGAGAAAACCGGCCTTCTTGACGTTGCCCTTCCAGTTCTTGATGTCCCGCTCGGTGTGGCCGACGTTCAGGTCACCGGTGATGAGGGCGTAGTCCTTCTCGGAGCGCAGTTCGGGCAGGTGCCGGATCATCTCCTCGAGGAACCGGTACTTGTCCACCTGTTTGGGCGTGCCCACGTCACCGGAGTGCACGTAGGCGGAGACCACGGTGAGGACCTTGCCGTCCGGGGCCGTCAGGTCGGCCTCGATCCACCGGCCGGCATCGTGGAAGTACGGGTCCCCGATCCCGACGCGCACCTCCTGCGGTTCCAGGACGGAGGCGATGGCGACTCCGGCCCGGCCCTTGGCGGCGGCCTCGGTCTCCACCACGTGCCAGTCCTGGCCGGTGATGTCCTCCAGCAGGTCCTCCACGATCTGGCGCGGGGCGCGGACCTCCTGCAGGGTCAGCACGTCGACGCCGCGTCCGGCGAACCACGCGCCCATCCCCTTGCGGTGGGCGGCGCGGATGCCGTTGACGTTCACGGTGGCCACGCGCAGCGCGCCGGGCGCCTTGGGGGCGTTGGCGTTGGCGTGGACCACGGGCGCGGCGTCGCTCGTCTCGGTCCCGGTGGGTTCGGTCTGGCTCGGTGCGGCAGCGGAGGAAGTCACGCGTTCCAGCCTATCGCCGACCGCGCAGCGGCGAGGCCGCGGGCCGGCGGCGCCGGTTCAGTTGATGACCTCGCCGGAGATCGGGCCCTCGGGCCCCGCGCCGGGGCCGCGTCCGGAACCGGAGCCCGACGCCGGCCGCCCGGGTCCGGCGGTGCCGGCACCGGACTCCTTGAGCATGTCGCGCGCGTTGGAGGCGGTGATGTGGATGGTCTCCAGGGCGCGGGCGACCATGTCCGTGTCGGCGGCCTCGCCCTTGTCCATCTCCTCGGTGACCACGCGCACCTGCACCTGGACGATCTTGAAGGAGTGGTCCAGCTTGGTGTCCCGCATCGGGTCCGCGGCGGCCCGGCCGGCATCCACCCGGGTGGTGGGAGCCTCGGGGATCCGCGGGGCCAGGGAGGCGGACATGTCCTTCATCCGCCGGTCCACGGACTTGGCACCGCGGCGCACGCCCAGCACCACCAGGACCGCCAGCAGCAGCCAGCCGGCGGAGATGACCACGAGCAGCCAGCCGATGACGTCGTTCTGGTTGGCCGCGAACAGCAACGCCACGAGCAGGACGCCCACCATCACGGCGAACGTGATGCCGCTGCCCTTCGAGGCCCAGTTCCGGGTCCGGCTGCCCGGCCTGCTGTCATGACGGGGGGATCCACTCTCCACTGCTTGCATGCCCCGATTATCCCGCACCCGTGGCACCGCCGTCGCATCCCGTGGCCGACCGCCCCGGCCCGGCGCCCCAATGCCTATCCTGTGAGGTATGTCCCGCATCCCCTCGACGCCCGGTTCCGGGCCGGCCCCGGCCCCGCCAGCGGGGATGCCCCTCTGGAACCGGGGGTTCGTGCTGGCCTGCCTGGCCAACGTGATGATGTTCTTCAACATCCACTTCCTGCTCTCCACGGTGGCCGGCTTCGTGGTGGGCCGGTTCCTGGTGGGCGACTCGGTCGGCGGGGCCGTGGCCTCCGTGTTCATCGTGGGCACGCTCGTCTCCCGGTTCTTCGCGGGCCCCCTCATCGAGAGGTTCGGCGCCCGGCCGCTGCTGCTGGTCTCCTTCGCGGCGTTCGTGGCCGCTCCCCTGCTGTACTGGGCCTCGCCCACCGTCGGCCTGTTGCTGCTGGTGCGCACGGTCCACGGCGTGACGTTCGGCGTGGGCTCGTCGGTGATCGCGGCCACCGCCGTCAACCGGATCCCCGGGACGCGGTTGTCCGAGGGCACCAGCCACTATTCCTCCTCCACGCTGATCGGTGTCGCGGCCGGCCCGATGATCGGCCTGGCGCTGTCCGGGACCGACTTCGGCGTCATGGCCGTCACCGCCTCCGCAGTGTCCCTGCTCGGCCTGCTCATCGCGCTGGCCATGGACTACAGCCCCAGGGATGCCCATGCCGGCGCGCGGGAGCCCTCCGGCACGGACCACCCTGCCGGCACCGAGGCCCGGGCCGCTGCGGAGGGTGGCCGGCCCCGGCCCGGCTGGGCGCGGTTCGTGGAGCCCGGCGCGCTGCCCGCCGCGCTGATCGGCGCCCTGTACTCCCTGGGCTATGCCGGCATCGTCACCTTCCTGGCCTCCCTCACCCAGGAGCGCGGCTTCGGGGCCTCGGCCAGCCTGTTCTTCGGCGTGTACGCGGTGACGGTGCTGGTCTCCCGCCTGTTCACCGGAACGCTCATGGACCGCCGGGGCGCCAACGTGGTGATGCTGCCGGCGTTCGTGCTGTTCGCCGCGGGCCTGGCCGTCATCGCCGTCGCCCCGAACGTCGCGGTGCTGCTGCTGGCCGCCGTGCTCGTGGGGCTGGGCTACGGCCAGCTCCTGTCCGCGGGTCAGGTCATCTGCGTCACCCAGGTGCCCCGCGAGAGGGCCGGCATGGGCGCCTCGACCTTCTTCCTGGGAATCGACGCCGGCATGGGCCTGGGCCCGCTACTGGCCGGTATCCTCGTCCAGGGGCAGGGAACCGCCGGGTTGTACTGGACCCTCGCGGCCTTCCTGCTGGTCCTGGTCCCGGTGTACTGGCTCGTCCAGGGCCGCCGCCTGCGCCGCCCCGCCGTCCCCGTTGCGCCGCCCCCGCCGCCGGCACCCGCCTCAGCCGCCGCACCCCCACCTGCACCGTCCCAGGAGAATCCGTGACCACACCGCCCGCCGGCCCGCCACCCGCCCGCGGCCCCGGCGCCGGCGCCGCCCTGCCCCCGGGCGGGGCACGGATCCTCACGGTGCTGCTGGTGCCGCTGTTCATGTCCCTGATGAGCGTGAGCATCGTCAACGTCGCCCTGCCGGCGATCGAGCAGGACCTGGGCGCGAGCGCCGCCGACCTGCAGTGGGTGCTGGCCGGATACTCGCTGGCCTTCGGGGTGTCCATGGTGCCCGCCGGCCGGGCGGGCGACCTCTGGGGGCGCAAGCCACTCTTCATCGGCGGGATCCTCGTCTTCGTCACCGGTTCCCTGGCCTCGGGACTGGCCGGTGACCCGCTGGTGCTGAACCTCGCCCGGATCCTGATGGGCCTGGGATCGGGGTTGCTCAACCCCCAGATCATCGGGATCATCCAGAACGTCTTCCACGGCCGCGCGCGCGGACGGGCCTACGGGATGCTCGGCACCATCGTGGGGCTCGGGGTGAGCATCGGTCCCACGCTGGGCGGGGTCTTCGTCGACGTGCTCGGCCCGGAGTGGGGCTGGCGCGCCACCTTCCTGGTCAACGTGCCCATCGGGCTACTCGCGGCCGCCCTGACGGCGTACTGGCTGCACCCGCCGGCGCGGCCTCGGTCGGCGGAGGCGGACCGCTCCCTGGCCGCCCTCGATCCGGTGGGCGCGCTGCTGCTGGCCGCGGCCGTCGTCGGGATCATGGTGCCGTTCATCCTGCCGGGCACCTGGTACCTGCTGGCCGCCTCGGCCGCCTTCGCCGGGCTCTGGTGGTGGTGGGAGGCGCGGATGAAGTCCCGTCAGGCGGTCACGGGCCGCGCTCCCATGGTGGACCCCTCGCTGTTCCGCATCCCCTCGTTCACGATCGGCACGGTGGCCACGGCGGCCTTCCTGGCCGCGACCCCCGGGCTCTGGGCCGTCCAGGCCATGGTCACCCAGCAGGGCCTGGGACTGCCGGCCCTGGCCGCGGGCCTGACCAGCCTGCCCGCGTCCCTGCTGATCATGGTGCTCTCCCCCACCATCGGCGGATTCGTCCACCGCCTCGGTCCGGTGTTCGTGGTGGCCGGTTCGCTCCTGTCCCTGGTGGCCATGGCCCTGGGCGGGACGGCCTTCCAGCGGATCGCCGCCGGTGAGTGGCCGTACTGGACCCTGGCCGCCGCCCTGGCGCTGCTGGGCCCTGCCCAGGCGCTGGTGATGACCAGCACCCAGGTGCTGACCATGCACGACGTCCCGCTGCGCGCGGCCGGAGCGGCCGGCGGGGTCTCCCAGACCGCCCAGCGCGTGATGACGGCCATCGGCCTGTCCGCCGTGACCGCGGCCTTCTACGCCGCGCTCGGCGTCCGGGGCGACGGGGCGGAACCGGGACAGCTGGTCTACGGGGAGGCCGCCGTGGCCGCCGTGGCGGTGGTGGCCGGCTTCCTGTCCGTCACGCTGCTCGCGGGCGTCGTCGACCTGCTCCGGCGCCGGCGCAACGGGACCCTGTCCCTGCCGGACGACTCCCCCGCCGGCTGACCGGTTCAGCGCAGGAACAGCGCCCGCAGCCGGTGCGAGGTGAACACCAGGCCGAGGACGATCATCACCGCGAAGTACAGCACGTGCACGGCCGTGAACGGGGTGAGGACCCCCACGCTCAGCTGGCGCATCAGCTCCACCCCGTGCCACAGGGGGAGGGCCTGGATCAGCCACTGCACCGCCTGCGGGTAGACGGACAGCGGGAAGAACGTGGCCGAGAACAGGAACATCGGCATCAGCACCAGCATGATCCAGTCCATCTGCTGGAAGGTCGTCAGGTAGCTGGTCACGGCCATGCCGACCGCCGCGAACGCGAAGGCGATCAGCACCGCGGCCGGGATCAGCAGTACCGCCCACCAGCTGGCCACCAGCCCCAGGCCGGCCATCACCACCAGGAACGCCACCGAGTACAGCCCGCCCCGGATCAGGGCCATGGTGATCTCCCCCAGCGCCACGTCCACCGGGCCGAGGGAGGTGTTGAGCATGGTCTGGTAGAGCTTGGACATCCGCATCCGGAAGAACACGTTCCAGGTGGAGTCGTAGATCGCCCCGTTCATGGCGGAGACGGCCAGCAGTGCCGGGGCGATGTACTGCCCGTAGCCGACCGGCCCGCCCGGCCCCTCGACCTGCCCGACCAGCCCGCCCAGCCCCAGGCCCAGGCTGAGAAGGTACAGCACCGGTTCGAAGAAGCCGGAGGCGAAGATCGCCCAGTTGGAGGTCTTCAACGCCCGGAAGCCTCGCTCCAGCACGGCCCGGACGTTGCCGCCGTACATCCCGGCCCCGGGTCCGGTGCGCACCCGGATCGGGGGCATCGCCGGGACGGTCCGGTCCGCGCCCGTGTCCTCCGCCGGGGTGGCGCTGTCCGCGGTCCGGATCCGTGCCCACCCGGCACGCAGGTGGGCGATCCCGCGCCGGCCGGCGGGGACGGCGTCGGGATCCTCCCGGCCCGGCACCCATCCCAGCCGGCGGGTGTAGATCCTGTGCACGAGCGCCCATCCGGTGGCCGTGAGCACGAGCAGGTAGGCCACGTGCAGCACGGTCAGCCAGACGGGTTCGTCCAGGCCGTACGAGGCCACCCGGCCCAGCTGGGCGGCGTGCCACTGCGGGGAGAGCCAGCCGATCCACTGCAGCACCGGTGGCAGCGTGGCCAGGGGGTAGAACGTCCCGGAGAACAGGAACAGCGGCATGATCAGGAACCGCTGGAGCAGGGCGTACTGGCCGGCGTCCCGCTTCAGGGAGGCGGAGAAGGCCATGATGGGCAGGCCGATGGCCAGCCCGCCGAGCGTGCCGGTGATGACCTGGACCCAGCCCCAGGGACTGCTCACCACCCCGAAGGCGAGCATGACCACCAGGAACAGCGCCGACTGGACCACGAAGCGCAGCAGCACGGCGAGGACGTGGCCGGCCGCGATCTGCCAGGGCTGCAGCGGCGAGGCCTGCGGGGCGTAGTAGAGCCGGTGCCACGTGAAGCCGTCCATGACCGGGTAGGTGAACTCGACCGCGGCGGCCATCAGGGTGCCCGCGGCCAGTAGGGCCGGGGCGATGAACGCCGCGTAGCCGACGCCGTCCAGGACCTGCTCGCCCCCGTCGATCAGCGAGGCCAGGCCCACGCCCATGGCGAGCAGGTAGACCAGCGGCTCGCCCAGCGCCTCGAACACGATCACCGCGCCGTACTTGCGCATGGTCCGCAGGTAGTGCTCGGCGTAGTACCAGGGCCCGGTCCGGCGCGCCCGGGCGGCGGACTCGGCCGGTGTCAGGGGCAGCCTCCCGCTGCGATGGACCCGTTCCACGAGGACGGCCTCGGGGTCCGCCGTCCCCCCGGGCTGCCGTACCGGGGCGGGCGGCTCAGTCAACGAGGCTCCGACCTGTCAGGGTGAGGAACACGTCCTCCAGGGAGGACCGGCGCACCAGGGAGGTGACCGGTTCCAGGCCCAGGCCGGCGACCGCCTCCAGCGCCGCCTCGCCATCGCGGGCGTAGACCAGGACCCGGTCCGGCAGGGACTCGATCCGGTCCGCCAGCGGGGCACCCGTCACGGTGGGGCGGCCGGGCAGTTCGCGCTCCAGCCGGGCCGCGACCGCGGCGTTGCGGTCCGCGCCGAACCGCACCTCGAGCACCTCCCGGCTGGAGTGCCGGCGGATGAGCTGGGCCGGGGACCCCTCGGCCATGATCCGCCCCCGGTCCACCACGATCAGCCGGTCGCACAGCTGCTCGGCCTCGTCCATGTAGTGCGTGGTGAGCACCAGCGTGGTGCCCTGCTCCTTGAGCCGGAACAGCCGGTCCCAGAGGATGTGCCGTGCCTGCGGGTCCAGTCCGGTGGTGGGTTCGTCCAGCAGCAGGATCCGCGGCTCGTTGACCAGTCCGCGGGCGATCACCAGGCGGCGCTTCATGCCGCCGGAGAGGTCGTCGACCTTCGTGTCCGCACGGTCCGTGAGCTGGGCGAACTCCAGCAGCTCCATGGCCTTGGGCCGCAGGTAGGAGTACGGCAGGCCGAAGTACCGGCCGTAGACGATCAGGTTGTCCCGGACCGTGAGCTCCTCGTCCAGGTTGTCCCGCTGCGGCACCACACCCAGGTGCGCCCGCACCTCCGGGCCCTTGCGCTCCGGGTCCAGGCCCATGATGGACAGGGTCCCGGCCGTGCGCTGGGAGACGCCGCCGATCATCCGCATGACCGTGGACTTGCCCGCCCCGTTGGGGCCGAGCAGTCCGAAGGACTCCCCCGGGCGCACGGCGAAGTCGATGCCGTCCACGGCGGTGAAGTCCCCGTAGCGCTTGACCAGCCCCCGGGCCTCGATCACGGCGGCAGGAGGCCCCGCGGGCACGCCGGTCACCGCCACCGACCCCGCGCGACGGGCGTCACGGGACTCACGTCTCACCTGCGCGATCCTAGACCAGCGGGTGGCCGCTCGGCATCGTCCCGGGCGCCGGGGCGGCGGCCCAACGCGCCGCGGTCCTGCATCGCGGCCTCATGACACGACGGTGACAGGGGTCTCACTCCTGCGAGACCAGGATCATATACGATCTGTGGGTCGGCGTGACGGGTCTCACGGCCCCCGCCACCGGTCCACGAGGCCGGCCACCTGAACATCCACCACCGAGGTTTCCAGACGTGACAGCTTCCAGCACCATGACCAGGCCCCGTGCCAATCAGCGGCGGGTCGCCGCGGCCACCCTGGTCGGCACCACCGTCGAGTGGTACGACTTCTTCATCTACGCCACCATCGCCGCGCTGGTGTTCGGTGACCTGTTCTTCGCCCCTGCGGGCGCGGGCTTCAGCCAGATCATCACCTTCGCCTCGGTCGGCATCTCCTTCCTCTTCCGTCCCCTCGGGGCGTTCCTGGCGGGCCACTACGGGGACAAGCTCGGCCGGAAGGTGATCCTCGTGGTCACCCTGGTCATGATGGGCGGGGCCACCACGCTGATCGGCCTGCTGCCCACCTTCGAGGCGATCGGCATCGCCGCGCCGCTGCTGCTCCTGTTGCTGCGCGTCCTGCAGGGCATCTCCGCCGGCGGCGAATGGGGCGGTGCGGTCCTCATGGCCGTGGAGCACGCCCCCGCCGAGCGTCGCGGCCTGGCCGGTGCCGTCCCGCAGCTCGGCGTGCCCCTGGGCCTGCTCCTGGCCACCGGCGTGACGGCGCTGATGACCGGTGTGGTCTCCCCCGGTGCTGCCTTCGTGGAATGGGGCTGGCGCTGGCCGTTCATCGCCTCGATCGTGCTCATCGCCGTCGGCTACCTGGTGCGGGTCGCCGTGGACGAGTCCCCCGTGTTCCAGGAGATCGCCGAGGCCAAGCAGCGCGAGTCCGTGCCCGTCGTCGAGCTGTTCCGCAAGCACTGGCACCTGGTGCTCATCGCGGCCCTGGTCTTCGTCGGGAACAACGCCGTCGGCTACATGTCGACGGGCGGGTTCATCCCGTCCTACGCGACGGGCGAGGCCGTCGGCCTGGACTCCACCGACGTGCTGGTGGCGATGACGTTCGCCGCCGCCGTGTGGTTCTGCTCGACCCTGGCAGCCGGCCTGCTCTCGGACCGGATCGGCCGCAAGCTGACCTACCAGATCGGCTACGCGTGGCTGGCCCTGTGCGTCTTCCCGCTGTTCTGGCTGATCAACACCGGCGAGCTGGGCATGCTGTACCTGGCCCTGTTCCTGGTCTGCATCGGCACCGGCCTGACCTACGGCCCCCAGGCGGCGCTGTACTCCGAGCTGTTCCCGGCCTCGGTGCGCTTCTCCGGGGTGTCCATCTCGTATGCGATCGGCGCGATCCTCGGTGGCGCCTTCGCCCCGATGATCGCCCAGGCCCTCCTGGAACGGACGGGCGGCTCCACGGCGATCTCCGTCTACCTCCTGGTGGCGGTCCTTGTGGCGCTGGCGGCCGTGAGCCTCGTGCGCGACCGCCGGGGCATCGACCTGTCCATCCACAACCAGGCCGAGCAGGAGACCGGCGCCACGGTCTTCGGCCCGGCTCCGGCGCCGCAGAAGGTCTCCGCCTGAACCCGCCCCCCGGCCCGGCCGGGACGACGCCGAAGGCCGGCCCTCCCCGTCAGGGGTGGGCCGGCCTTCGGCGTGTTCGCCCGGATTCATCGCAGGATGGACGCATCACCATGTCCTGCCGGGATGACCAGTCCATCGGGGCATGAAGAATGCTCCCGCCGGCGCCCCGCGCGGTTCAGTCCCGCTCGGGCTCCGTCCAGCCGCCGGCGGCCGCGGCGCGCTCGGCGGCCTCGACCACGTTGGCCAGCAGCATCACCCGGGTCATCGGGCCGACACCGCCGGGGTTCGGGGCCATCCAGGACGCCTTCTCGGCCACGCCGGGGTCCACGTCGCCGGTGATCCGGGCCTTGCCGTCCTCGCCCTCGACGCGGGAGACGCCCACGTCCAGCACGATCACCCCGTCCTTGACGTCCTCCGGCCGGACCATGTGGGCCACCCCGGCCGCGGCGATGATGACGTCCGCGCGGGCCAGTTCGGCCTTGAGGTCCTTCGTGCCGGTGTGGGCCAGCACCACGGTGGCGTTGACGTCACGGCGGGTCAGCACGAGCCCGGCGGGTCGGCCGATGGTCACACCGCGGCCGATCACCAGGACCACCTTGCCGTTGAGATCGATGCCGTAGTGCTTCAGCAGCTCCACGCAGCCCTTGGGGGTGCACGGCAACGGCGAGTCCAGCTCCCCGCCGACCGAGGCCACCAGGCGCCCCAGGTTCATCGGATGCAGCCCGTCGGCGTCCTTGGCCGGGTCGATCGCCTCGAGGATGCGGTCGGTGTCGATGTGCTTGGGCAGCGGCAGCTGCACGATGTACCCGGTGCAGGCCTCGTCCGCGTTGAGTTCCTCGACCACGGCCAGGAGCTCCTCCTCGGTGGTCGAGGCGGGCAGGTCCTTCCGGATGGAGGCCACGCCCACCTCGGCGCAGTCGCGGTGCTTGCCCCCCACGTAGGACTGGGAACCCGGGTCCTCGCCCACCAGGATGGTGCCCAGACCGGGCACGATGCCCTGCCCGCGCAGGACCTCCACCCGCCGGGTGAGGTCCTCCTTGATGGCGGCGGCCGTGGCGCGGCCGTCGAGCTTCTGTGCGGTCATGGCTGGATCACGCTTCCTTGCGGGGGTCGGCCGAAGATATATCTATCACCATAGTGATGCGGTGGGGACGTGTCACCAGCCTTCGAGGCCCTCGTACAGGGGGAAGTCGGTGGCGAGCTTCTGCACGCGGGCCTTCAGGGCCTCCAGGTCCGGGCCCGGCTTGAGGGCCTGGGCGACGATGTCCGCCACCTCGGCGAACTCCTCGGTCCCGAAGCCGCGGGTGGCCAGGGCCGGGGTGCCGATGCGCAGGCCGGAGGTGGTCATCGGCGGGCGCGGGTCCCACGGGATGGAGTTGCGGTTGACGGTGATGCCGACCTCGTGGAGCAGGTCCTCGGCCTGGCGGCCGTCGAGCTCTGCGTGGCGCAGGTCCACCAGGATCAGGTGCACGTCGGTGCCACCGGTCAGCACGGAGACCCCGTGCTCGGTGACGTCGGCCCCCATCAGGCGCTCGGCCAGGATCTGGGCGCCCTCGATGGTGCGGCGCTGGCGCTCGGCGAACTCCTCGGAGGCGGCGATCTTGAAGGCCACGGCCTTGCCCGCGATCGCGTGCATCAGCGGGCCGCCCTGCTGACCCGGGAACACGGCCGAGTCGATCTTCTTGCGGTACTCCTCCCTGCAGAGGATGAAGCCCGAGCGGGGCCCGGCGAGGGTCTTGTGCGCGGTGGAGGTCACGACGTCGGCGTGGGGCACCGGGTTCGGGTGCAGTCCCGCGGCGACCAGCCCGGCGAAGTGGGCCATGTCCACCCAGAGCTTGGCCCCCACCTCGTCCGCGATGGAGCGGAACGCCTCGAAGTCCAGCTGGCGGGAGTAGGCGGACCAGCCCGCCACGATGACGGCCGGCTTGGCCTCGATCGCCTTCTCGCGGACCTTGTCCATGTCGATCCGGTAGGTGTCCGGTTCCACCTCGTAGGCGGCGATGTTGTAGTTCTTGCCGGAGAAGTTCAGCTTCATCCCGTGGGTCAGGTGGCCGCCGTGGGCCAGCGACAGGCCCATCAGGGTGTCCCCGGGCTGCATGAGGGCGGTCATCAGGGCCACGTTGGCTTGGGCGCCGGCGTGCGGCTGGACGTTGACGTGCTCGGCGCCGAAGAGGGCCTTGGCCCGCTCGATCGCCAGGTTCTCGGCCACGTCCACGTACTCACAGCCGCCGTAGTACCGCCGTCCGGGGTACCCCTCGGCGTACTTGTTCGTCAGCACCGAGCCCTGGGTCTCGAGGATGGCGCGCGGCACGAAGTTCTCGGAGGCGATCATCTCCAGGGTGTCCCGCTGGCGGCCCAGCTCCTGGTCCAGGACGGCCGCGATCTCGGGGTCGACGTCGGTCAGGGGACGGTTGCTGAGGGACGCGGACGTCGTGGTGTTCGGCTGGGTCACGAGAAGCTCCTGCTGGCATGGTCTGGGGATTCTGGTCTGGCGCCCGGACCCAGGCGGGCGGTCCGGTCGCCGGTCGGGGCCGACGGCGTCGGCACCACGCAGCGCCGCTTCCCGGTGGTGGTCCACCTGCGCCAGTCGCGGCCTGCGCCCCATCGTAGCGTGGTGACGGGCGCTGACCGCCTGCAATACTGCGGGACGTGACCTCCACCGAAGAGCTGCTCGACGCCGTCGTGATCGGAGCCGGCCAGGCGGGCCTGAGCGCGGCCGGGCAGCTGCTCCGCAAGCGGGTGGAGCCCGGCACCGGGTTCGTGGTGCTGGACGCCAACGACGGTCCGGGAGGGGCGTGGCGACACCGCTGGGACGCACTGACCTTCGACGCCGCACACGGGATCCATGACCTGCCCGGGATGCCGCTGGGCACGCCCGATCCCCGGGAACCGGCCAGTCGCGTGGTGTCCCGGTACTACGGCGCCTACGAGCAACAGCTGGCGCTGCCCGTGATCCGGCCGGTGGACGTGCGGAGCGTGGACCACCTCCAGGGGGTCTTCACCGTCACCGCGGCCGACGGACGGCAGTGGCGCGCCCGGACCGTGATCAATGCGACCGGCACCTGGGACAGCCCGTACGTGCCCTACTACCCGGGCATCGCCGAGTTCACCGGCCGTCAACTGCACACGCGCGGGTTCACGGCGGCCCAGGACTTCACCGGCCGGAGCGTGCTGGTGGTCGGTGGTGGCACCTCGGCCCTGCAGTTCCTGCTGCAGTTGCACGAGGCCGGCGCCACCACGGTCTGGACCACGCGCCGCGCCCCGGACTGGACGGACCGGTTCCTCGACGCCTCGTGGGGCGTGGACGTGGAGTCCTCCGTGTCCGCCCGCACCACCATGGGCCTGCCGCCGCTGTCCGTGGTCGCCGCGACCGGGCTGCCCGTCACCGACCAGTACCTGGCGGGGATCGCCGCGGGCGTGCTCGTCAGCCGGGGACCGTTGCGCCGCATCACCCCGGGTGGCGCCGTGCTGGACGGGCCGGGTCCCGACGGCGGCCGGGTCCCCTCCCAGGGCGACGTCGCCGACCGCCTGCTGGCGCCCGGGGGCTTGGCCTCCGGTGGGCTGGACCGGGTGCCCGCGCTGACCGGCCGGGCCTGCACGGCCGTGTCCGCGGAGGACCCGCTGACCACCTGGGAGACGTCGGTGGACACGATCCTGTGGGCCACGGGGTTCCGCGCCTCCCTGGATCACCTGTCCCCGCTGCACGTCCGCGAGCGCGGCGGAGGCGTGCGGATGGAGCGCGACGGCGTGACGGTGGCGAAGATGCCCGGGCTGTTCCTGGTCGGTTACGGCGCGTCGGCCTCCACGATCGGCGCCACCCGGGCCGGCCGCCGTGCGGCGGTCCAGGCCGCGGCCTGTCTCTGAGGGCGTCCCGGCCGTTCATCACCGGTTCACCGGCGGTCCTATTTATGAGTAACTCAGAATATGGCATAGTGGGGGCCATGAGTTCAGCGAGCCGGCGAGAGCCTGTCCGGGCACCGGAGGAGAGCACCGCACACGGTGCCGCCTCCCTGCCCTGGGCTGGGCGGGTGCGCTCGTCCGGCCTGCGGGTCACCAAGCAGCGACTGGCCGTCCTGGACGCCCTGGAGCGTACCCCGCACGCCACGGCGGACCAGGTGCTGGCGGCCGTGCGGCAGTCCCTGCCGGAGATCACCGTGCAGTCGGTCTACACCGTGCTGCACTCCCTGACGGACGCGGGACTGCTGCGCCAGCTGGACCTGGCCAACTCCCCGGCGCGCTACGAGACCCGGGTGGCGGACAACCACCACCATGCCGTGTGCACGGGGTGCGGTCGCATCGAGGACGTCGCCTGCGCCGTCGGGCACGCACCGTGCCTGACCCCCGCGGACGCGCACGGCATGGCCATCCGGGTGGCCGACGTCGTCTACCAGGGACTCTGCGCCGACTGCGCCGCCCAGGACGCCGGTGCCGCCGGCACCCCAAGCCCCCGGGACGCCCACCAGGGCTGACCGGACCTTCACCCACCCAACCCACCATCCCCGACCAAGGAGAACGTGATGACGGAAACCACTCCGCATGCAACGGGTTCGACCACCCAGGCCGGCATCCCCGCCGTCAGCGACCGCAACTCGCTGACCGTCGGCAGCAACGGCCCCATCGTGCTGCACGACAGCCACCTCGTGGAGACGCTGCAGCACTTCAACCGGATGAACGTGCCCGAGCGTCGGCCGCACGCCAAGGGCTCCGGCGCCTTCGGTGTCTTCGAGACCACCGAGGACGTCAGCGGCTACACCAAGGCAGCCCTGTTCCAGAAGGGCGCCAAGGTCCGCATGCTGGCCCGCTTCTCCACCGTCGCCGGCGAGCTGGGCTCCCCGGACACCTGGCGTGATGTGCGCGGCTTCGCCCTGAAGTTCTACACCGAGGAGGGCAACTTCGACCTCGTCGGCAACAACACCCCGGTCTTCTTCGTGCGCGACCCCATGAAGTTCCCGCACTTCATCCGCTCGCAGAAGCGCCTGCCGGACTCCGGCCTGCGCGACGGCACCATGCAGTGGGACTTCTGGACCAACAACCCGGAGTCGGCCCACCAGGTCACCTACCTCATGGGCGACCGCGGCCTGCCCAGCACCTGGCGCCACATGAACGGCTACGGCTCCCACACCTACATGTGGGTCAACGAGGCCGGTGAGAAGTTCTGGGTGAAGTACCACTTCGAGTCCCGCCAGGGCGTGGAGTCCCTCTCGAACGAGGAGGCCGAGCAGCTGGCCGGCGCCAACGCCGAGTACCACCGCCAGGACCTGTTCGAGGCCATCAAGCGCGGCGAGTTCCCGCAGTGGGACCTGTACGTCCAGGTCATGCCGTACGAGGAGGCCAAGACCTACCGGTTCAACCCCTTCGACCTGACCAAGACCTGGTCCAAGAAGGACTACCCGCGGATCAAGGTCGGCACCATGACCCTGAACGAGAACCCGACGAACCACTTCGCCGAGATCGAGCAGGCGGCGTTCTCCCCGGCCAACATGGTGCCGGGCATGGGCATGAGCCCGGACAAGATGCTGCTGGGCCGCAACTTCGCCTACCAGGACGCACAGCGCTACCGCATCGGCACCAACTTCCAGCAGCTGCCGGTCAACAAGCCGGTCAACGAGGTGCACACCTACAACTTCGAGGGCAACATGTGGTACGACCACTCCGGCGCCCGCCCGGTGTACGCCCCGAACTCCTTCGGCAGCTCGTGGTCGGACGAGACCGGTGCCGTGGACGTCAGCTGGGAGAACGACGGCGAGCTCGTCCGGTCGGCCTACGCCCTGCACACCGAGGACGACGACTTCGGCCAGCCCCGGACCCTGCTGAACGAGGTGTTCGACGACGCCCAGCGCGACCGCTTCGTGCAGACCGTCGCCGGAGCCCTGGACGGCGTCCAGGAGCCCGTGCTGTCCAACGCCTTCCAGTACTGGAAGAACGTGGACGCCACCATCGGCCAGCGCATCGAGGACGCCGTCAAGTCGAACCTGGACGGGGCCACCGTCCCGGGCATGGGCGTCGACGCGGGCGAGACGGTCGGGGCCTCCGCGCGCTGATCCCGCGGTCACCGCTGACCCCCGGGGCGCCGCGGCGGCCCGGGACGGCATCGCCGGCGTGACCCACCGGGACCGGACGGTCCCGCCGGGCCGGACATGAGCCGTACAAGACAAGGGCTGGTACCTGCCGTGGGCAGGTGCCAGCCCTTCGTCGTGGACCGACGGTCGGTGGCATGCCCCGCCGTGCTCCTTGGCGGTCGTTCCTCGGCGGTCGCCCGGCGGCCCGGGACGGTCTACGATCCGTCAGCGGCTCACCGTCCGGCGGCGTGGCTCCCGCCGCGACCGTCGTCGCGCGCGTCGGCCTCGTCCGCTTCGTGCGCGTCGCCGGCCTGGCCCTCCTCACCGCTCACGGGCTCGTCGGCGCGGCCTGCCTCACCCCTCGGGCGCGTCTCCTCGACCGGGGGAGCCTCCTCACCCGGGCGCGTGTCCGCCTCCGGCCGGACGTCCTCGACCGGGCGCGTGTCCACCTCCGGGCGGGTGTCCACCTCCGGGCGGGCGTCCGCCTCCGGGCGGGTGTCCGCCTCCGGGCGGGCGTCCTCGACCGATCGCGGCTCCTCGGCCGGGCGGTCGACGACCGTCTCCCCGTCTCCCGCAGACCAGTTGTCCACGTCCTGTACGACGTCGGGCTGCGACTGGGTGGGCCGATCCGCCGCCACGGGGGCAGCGTGGCGACCCTGCGGCGGTGCGGTCACGGGGTCTCCCGCGACGTCGTCCCGCCTCGCCGGGGGCTCGCCGTCCGCGTCCGGCACGCGGGCGTCGTCGTGCTCCGCCGGCAGGACGCCGGCGTGCGAGCCGGGCCGGTCCCGCTCCCCCAGCTCCTCGAGCGGGTCCGAGCCATCCCGGCGCCGGCCCTCCCGATCGGTGTCCACGGACGGGTCCTTCCGGTCCGCCTCCCGCAGCTGCGCCTCCAGCGCGCTGGCCGCGGAATCGGCCTCCTGCTGCCGCTCCTCGGCCTCGGCACGCAACTGGCGCGCGCGTTCCTCGGCGGTCTCGGCCTCGCGCTGCACGGACTCCGCCGCGCGCGCCTCCGCTGCCGCCAGTTCCTGTTGGCGCACGGCCTGCTGGCGGATCCGCTCCGCCTCCTGCCGGTCAGCCTGGCGCTTGCGGGCGCGCCGGCGGTTCCCCGCGATGACGACGATCACCACGATCAGGATGAGCACCACCAGGGCGATGATGAGCCAGAGGATCTGCTGGTCGTTCATGACGTGTCCTTCTGCAGGGGCCGGGACGACACCGGGCAGGGCCTCCGCCCGGCGTCCGTCACCGCGGCGGGGCCGTCGGTGACCTCATGCGGCCCACTGTGCCACAGGCGGCAGCCCAGCCCCATGCCTGAGCGCTTCCCCTCCTCTCCCGCCACAGACCCGCCCCTACTCGGGCGTTGCCTTCGCGTCCTCCCCGTCCGGAGTACCCTTCCCCTACACGCCGATATGTGGTGTACACCACTATGACGATAGGTATAGGATCCGAGCATGAGCGCTTCTCAGTCGACTGCGTCCCCGAGCAAGATGGTGTTGACGCTGTCCTGCACCAACACCCGAGGCATCGTCCACGCCGTCTCGGGCGCCCTGTTGTCGGTGGATGCTGACATCACCGAGTCCAAGCAGTTCGACTCCCCCGAGTCCGGCAGCTTCTTCATGCGGGTGGAGTTCAACACCGGCGAGCCGCTGGAGCGGGTCCGCGAGGCCCTGGCGCCCGTCGAGGAGCAGTTCGACATGGAGCTGGGCCTGTGGGAGGCCTCCCGGAAGACCCGCACCCTGGTCATGTGCTCCAAGGACGGGCGCACCCTCAACGACCTGCTGTTCCAGCACCGGACCGGCACGCTGCCGATCGACATCCCGGTGATCGTCTCCAACCACCTCGAACTGCAGCCGATGGCGTACTTCTACGGCATCCCCTACGTGCACATCCCGCTGGTGAAGAACGAGGACGGGACGGACAACAAGGCCGAGGCCGAGCGCAAGCTCATGGAGCTCGTGCGCATCTACGACATCGAGCTCGTGGTGCTGGCCCGCTACATGCAGGTGCTCTCCGACGACCTGTGCCGCCGGCTCGGCGGCAAGGCCATCAACATCCACCACTCCTTCCTGCCCTCCTTCAAGGGCGCCCGGCCCTACCACCAGGCCCACGAACGCGGCGTCAAGCTCATCGGCGCCACCGCCCACTACGTCACCCCGGACCTGGACGAGGGCCCCATCATCGACCAGACGGTCCAGCGCGTCACCCACGCCCAGTCCGCCCGCGACTTCGTCAACCTCGGCCGCGAGGTCGAGGGCTCCACGCTGTGCCGGGCCGTGCGCTGGCACGCCGAGCACCGCGTCCTGCTCGACGGCAACCGCACCGTCGTCTTCGACTGACCAGAGACAATGACCCGGTCCGTGCGGCGCTGGGGGGCGTGGCCCCTCGGCGCCCCCGGCGGGGACGACATGGTTACTCTGGTGACATGGCACACCTGATCACGATCGCCGGCGCCACGCCGTCCGTCCACGAGTCCGTCTTCCTGGCCCCCACCGCCACCCTCTCCGGGGACGTGGCGATGGGTCCGCAGTCCTCCGCCTTCTACGGCGTGTCCGCCCGCGGGGACAGCGCCCCGATCCGCGTGGGCGAGAGGACGAACCTGCAGGACAACGTGGTCCTGCACGCCGACGCCGGCTTCCCCTGCACGCTGGGCCACGACATCTCGGTGGGCCACTCCGCCGTCGTCCACGGGGCCACGGTCGAGGACGGCTGCCTGGTGGGCATGTCCGCCACCATCATGAACGGGTCGGTCATCGGCACCCAGTCGCTGGTGGCCGCCGGCGCCCTGGTGCTCGAGGGGACCGTGGTCCCCCCGCGCTCACTCGTGGCCGGAGTGCCCGCCAAGGTCCGCCGCGAACTGACGGACGAGGAGGTCGCCTCCCTGGGCACCAACTCCGCCACCTACGTGGAACTGGCGGCGAAGCACCGCGACGCCACCGCCTGACGGGGCCCCACCGAACCGGTCCTGGCGGGCCCAGGCCCTCGGGGCCAGGGACCTGCCGGGGACGCGATCCGCGGCCCCGGCAGGCCGGTCAGGCCTTCTGCGCGTCCCGCTCCCTCGCGGCCGCCAACTCCCGCTCGCGTTCCTCGGCCGCCATCCGCGTGAGTTCCGCGCCGGCCTCCGCGTCCCGGGTGAGGTTCTCCCCGGACTCGGGGTCGAAGATGTGGATCCGCGAGGTGTCCACCCAGAGCTCGACGGGCCGCCCCGGTCGCACCCTCGACTCGGCGGAGAGGGTCGTGACGACCTGCGGGCGCAATTCGTCGGCGTCCATGTCCGCGGCCAGGTCGGACAGCAGGCGGCGCACCTTCTCGTCGGGCTCGAACTCGATGTACCCGTACTGCTCGTGTCCCAGCCACTCCAGGTGCGACAGTTCAGCGGTGAACACAGAGCCCTTGGACATCTTGGCCTCGTCCACCAGCGTCGCGTCCTCGAAGAACTCGGGCCGGACGCCGACCAGGACCAGGTCCTTGCCCTGGGCCACGGCCGCCCGGTCGGCCGGGATGGGGATGTCACCGATCGGGGTCGAGAGCACGGTCCCGCCGGAGCCCTCCGTGATCGTGGCAGGCAGGAAGTTCATGGACGGGGACCCGATGAAACCGGCCACGAAGAGGTTGACCGGCTGTTCGTACAGCTCGCGCGGGCTGGCGACCTGCTGCAGGATGCCCTTCTTAAGCACCGCCACCCGGTCCCCCAGGGTCATCGCCTCCGTCTGGTCGTGCGTGACGTAGACGCTCGTGACACCGAGCGAGCGCTGCAGCTGGGCGATCTCGGCCCGCATCTGGCCGCGGAGCTTGGCATCGAGGTTGGACAGCGGCTCGTCGAACAGGAACGCGTCCGCCTCCCGCACGATCGCCCGTCCCATCGCCACGCGCTGGCGCTGGCCGCCGGAGAGGTTCGCCGGCTTGCGGTCCAGGTGCTCGGTGAGTTCGAGCATCTTGGCCGCCCGCTGGACCTTCTCGTCCACCGATCCCCCACCGTTGGTGTCCTTGGCCAGGCGCAGCGGGAAGGCGATGTTCTCGTACACCGTCAGGTGCGGGTAGAGCGCGTAGTTCTGGAACACCATCGCCAGGTTGCGGTCCTTGGGGGCGGCCTCGTTCATCCGCCGGCCGTTGATCTGCAGTTCGCCGGAGGTGATGTCCTCCAGCCCGACGATCATCCGCAGCAGGGTCGACTTCCCGCAACCGGACGGGCCCACGAGGATGACGAACTCCCCGTCGGCGATGTCCAGGGACACGTTGTTCACGGCCGGGAAGCCGTCGTCATACTTCTTGACGATGTTCTTGAGGGTGATGGAGGCCATGTGGATTCCCTTTCGTTTCCTGCGCTCAGCCCTTGACCGCGCCCGAGGTCAGGCCTGCGACGATCTGCTTCTGGAAGAGCATGACCAGCAGCACCACGGGAATGGTGACGATGATTGCCGCAGCCGAGATCGCACCGGTGGGCGATTCGAACTGCGAGGCACCGGTGAAGAACGCCAGTGCCGCCGGAACCGGACGGGCCGCTTCCGTGGAGGTCAGTGAGATGCCGTAGACGAAGTCGTTCCAGGCGATGAAGAACGCGATGATCGCCGTCGTGAACACCCCCGGCGCCGCCAGCGGCACGATCACCTTGCGGAACGCCTGCAGCGGGGTGGCCCCGTCCACCTGGGCCGCCTGCTCCAGCTCCCAGGGGATCTGCTGGAAGAACGCCGCCAGGGTCCAGATGGCGATCGGCAGCGTCAGGGACAGGTAGGGGATGATCAGGCCGGGCCAGGTGTCGTACAGCCCGATGCTGCGCCACAGGTTGAACAGCGGGGTGACCAGCGAGATCACCGGGAACATGGACACCATCAGGGAGACCGTCAGGACGATCTTCTTGCCGGGGAAGTCGAGCCGGGCGATCGCGTAGGCGCACAGGGTGGCCAGGACCACGGCGATCAGGGTGGCGATGATCGAGATGCCGATCGAGTTCCACAGGGCGCTCAGGAACAGCTCCTGAGAGTCACCCACCAGGATCTCCTCGTAGTTGCTGGTCGAGGGGTTGTCCGGCAGGAACTTCCCGTTGGACAACTCCCCCGGGGTCTTGAAGCTGGTCGCCAGGATGGAGGCCACCGGGAACAGGCACCACACGGCCACGACGATGGTGATGACCCACCAGCCGATGGAGGTGTTGCGCTTGGCCCGCCGGGCACGCCGCTGCCCCTCGACCTCTTCCGGGGTGAGTGTCTCGGTGCTCACTTGCGTCCTCCCCGTCCGCCTGCCAGGTCAACGTTGAAGCCCTTCACTGCGATCAGTGCCAGCAGTCCGACCAGGAGGAACAGCACGACCGAGATGGCCGAACCGAGGCCGATCTCGAGTCGCCCGATCGAGGTGCGATAGGCGAGCAGGGAGAGGACCTCGGTACCATAGGCGCCATTGGTCATGATGAAGATCGAGTCGAAGACCCGGAACGCGTCCAGCGCCCGGAAGAGCACGGCCACCATGATGGCCGCCTTCATGTTCGGCAGGATGACCCGCCACAACCGCTGCCACCAGCTGGCCCCGTCCACCGCGGCCGCCTCGGAGAGGTCGTCGGGGACCTGGGCCAGGCCGGCCAGCAGCAGCAGCGAGATGAACGGGGTGGTCTTCCAGATCTCCGAGAACATGATGACGAACAGCGCCGAACCGCCCTGGGCGAACCAGTTGAGCTGGCCGTCGAAACCGGGCACCCAGCTGAACCAGTTGTTGATGTAGCCGGAGTCGATGCTGAACATGTAGTACCAGGCGAAGGCCGAGACCACGGTGATGATGCCGTAGGGCACCAGGATCACGGTGCGGACCAGGCCACGGGTGGACTTGATCGCCTTGTGCATGACCATGGCCAGGATGAAGCCCAGGATCAGCTCGACGAACACGGTGACCACGGTGATCAGCGTCGTGACGCCCAGGGCGCTCCAGAACACCGGGTCGCTGAAGATGACCCCGTAGTTGGACAGGCCCACGAACTCGCGTTCCTCGGGCGCCGTGAGGCGGTAGCTGAACAACGAGTCCCAGAAGGCCTGGAGGACCGGGTAGAAGATGACGGCGACCATGATGAAGAACGCGGGCCCGGCCAGCCACCAGCCCAACCGGGCCTCGGCCCTGGCCCGTTCCGACCTGGGGGCCTTCCGCCGCCCCCGGCCGGTGGACGTGTCGCCGGGCGCCTCGGTGTCGACGGCGGGCACGGTCGTGGGAATAGAGCTCACAGCAGCGACTCCCCTCGCAGCACTTCCTGGATGAATTGGCCGGTCTCGGCCGGGGTGGTCTCCGGGTCCACGCTGGCCGGCGGCGTGTACCGCTGCTGGATCGCGGTGGAGACCTCGTTGTAGTACGGCGTCTGCGGCCGGGGCGCGGCCAGTTCCAGTGACTCACGGATGGTCTCCGCCATGGGGAACCGCTCCCGCACGGAGGGGTCGTCGAACGCGCTCGCGCTGGAGGGCGGGTTGCCGTTGGTGACGAAGTACTCGGTCTGGTTCTCCGGTGAGACGATGCACTCGATCGCGTCCCAGGCCAGGTCCTGCTGCTGCGAGGCGGCGCCCACGCCCAGGTTGATGCCTCCCAGCGGCGGGGCGGGTTCCGTGTCCTCGGACGTCCTCGGGTAGACGGCCCAGCCGATGTCCTCCGGCAGGTCGGCCGGGACCGACCCGTCCTCCGCCGAGGCGTTGGTGGCGGGCCAGACGAACGGCCAGTTCACCATGAACGAGCCGCTGTCCCCCTGGAACAGCAGCATGGCCTCGTTCTCCTGCTGGGTGGCCAGGCCCGGGCCGCCCAGGCCCTCCGTGCCGATGGTGGAGATGATCTCGGCGGCCTTCCGGCCGGCGTCGCTGTCCAGGCCGATCTCGACCTCGTCCGCCGGCGCCTCCGGGTTCTCGATGATCTGCCCGCCGCCGGACTCGATCAAGGCGTTGAGCCAGACCGTCATGGCCTCGGCCCGGGCGCCCTGCACGCCCAGTTCCTTGTCCTGGTCCCGGGCGACCTGGAGCATCTGGTCCCAGGTCACGGGGCCGTCCATGTCCAGCCCGGCCTCCTCGACCACCGACTTGCGGTACCAGAGCAACTGGGTGTTGGCCCAGAACGGGACGGTCACCAAGGTGTCCCGCCACGTGGCCCCGGCCAGGGCCCCCTCGAGGGTGTCCTGCGTGGTCGCCTCGGCCACCTCCGACGGCGGCACCGCCAGGAAACCGGGCTCGGCCAGTTCCGGGATGAACGGCGGGTCCAGGGACATGATGTCCATCGAGGTGTCGCCGGCCGCCAGGCGGCGGGTCAGCTGCTCGCGCTGGGAGGCGGCGTCGTTGGGCAGGATGGAGGTCTCGATCCGGTAGGCGCCTCCGGCCGCATCGGAGCACTTCTGCGCGATCGCGGCCTGGCCGCCGTCGTCCGGGTTCGTGTACCAGGTCAGGACCGGGGTCTCCTCCGCCGGGCCGCACCCTGCGAGCAGCAGCGCCGCCGAGGCCATCATCGCCATCCCCGCCGTTCGGCGGGCGGCACCGCCATTCCCTCGGGCCTGCCTCATCAGTCGCGCACCTCCGGTCCGGTTCCACCTCTACGGCTCACCCGGCTGAGCGGAAGGGCTCCCAGGGGGAACCGGTTCCACCGTGCCACGGGGGACCGTCTGGAGGGAAGCCTATGCATGAACTGGGAGTTTTCCCAAGACATGCTCCGCGAGCACCCGCCCACCGACCCCCGTCCCACATGGCATGTCCGTGGCCACGCGGGCGCGCGCCGGCCCCGCGGAACGGCCGGCTCCTCCCCCGGCCGGGGCGGGCGTCCGGCGCACCGGTGGTGTGGTGGCGGTGCTGGCGCGGGGCCGATGCCCTACGCTTCAGGGCATGGGCACCGAGGTCGAGTCGAGTACGTACACCCGTTCCGATCGGACGCGCTACCGGGAGCGCCTGGAGGCGTCCCTCGAGGAGCTGAAGGCCTATCTGGCCACGGAGGACTTCGCGGGGGCCGGGCGCATCGGCCTGGAGCTGGAGCTGAACCTCGTGGACGAGGAGTTCCAGCCGGCACCGCTCAACCACGAGGTGCTCGCGGCCATCGACGACCCGGCCTTCCAGACCGAGCTGGGCCGCTACAACATCGAGCTGAACCACCCCTCCCTGACCATCCACGGCCACGGGCTCACGGACCTGGAGGAGTCCCTGCGGGCGGAGCTGGTCCGGGCGGACGACCGGGCCGTGCGTGCCGGGGCGCACCTGTACACCGTGGGGATCCTGCCCACCATCGACGGCGACGACCTCTCCGGTGAGCGCTGGATCAGCGAGGGCAACCGCTACGCGGCGCTGAACACCGCGGTGCTCGAGGCCCGCGGCGAGGACATCCTGATCGACATCGACGGTCCCGAGCACCTCTCCTACTACGCCAAGGACATCGCCGCCGAGTCGACCTGCACCTCCATGCAGCTGCACCTGGAGGTGACCCGGGAGAAGTTCGGGCCGGTGTGGAACGCCGCCCAGGCCATGGCCGGTCCGCAGGTGGCGCTCTCCGCGAACTCGCCGCTGTTCCTGGGCGCCAAGCTGTGGACGGAGAGCCGGATCCCGGTGTTCCAGCAGGCCGTGGACACCCGGGCACCGGAGCTGGCCCGGCAGGGCGTGCGCCCCCGGGTCTGGTTCGGGGAGCGCTGGATCGACGGGATCGAGGACCTGTTCGAGGAGAACATCGCCTTCTTCCCCGCCCTGCTGCCGGAGCGGGCGTCGGACACCGGCCCGCTGGACTCGGGGGCGCCGGCCCTGCCGGAGATGCTGCTGCACAACGGCACCGTGTACCGCTGGAACCGCCCCATCTACGACCCGGGCCGCGACGAGTCGACCACGGAGGCCGGCACCGTGCCCGCGCGGCCGGCCAACCTGCGGGTGGAGAACCGGTTGCTGCCGGCCGGTCCCACGGTGGTGGACATGGTGGCCAACGCGGCGTTCTTCTTCGGCCTGGTCAAGTACCTCGTGGACACCGAGGAGTCCCCCTGGGAGCGGATGTCCTTCTCGGTGGCACGGACCAACTTCTACGACTGCGCCCGGCACGGGCTCAACGCCTCGGTCTACTGGCCCGGCTACGGGGACGTGCCGGTGACCGAGCTGCTGGACCGGTACCTGCTGCCCTCCGCCCGTCGGGGCCTGGAGATGCTGGACGTGGACCCCGCGGTGGCGGACCGGTACCTGGAGGTGCTGACCGGGCGGATCCGCACCGGCCAGAACGGCGCCACCTGGATGACCCGCTCGCTGGGCCGGTTCGAGGAGTCCGGGCTGTCCCGGGGCAAGGCCCTGGCGCGGCTGGTGCAGGAGTACGGCAGGCACATGCGGACCGGTCACCCGGTGCACACCTGGGTGCTGCCGGAGGGCTAGCCGGTGGCCTGACGGTCCCCGGCGTCCGGGAGCCTCAGGCGAGCGCGGTGCCGGCGAAGCACGTGGCGGTCGCCCCGCCGACCCAGACCTCGCCGTCCTCGGTGCAGGTGATCTCCACCTCGCCCGTGCGTCCCAGCACGGTGCCCTGCGAGACCCGGTAGCGCCCGCTGACCGCCCCGGTGCGGAGCATCCACTGGGCCACCGAGGCGTTGAGGCTGCCGGTCACCGGGTCCTCGCTCACGCCGATGTCCGGGACGAACGCCCGGATCTCGAAGGCGCACCGGGACCCGGCCGGGTACGCGCCGATGACCCCGAGCTTGAGGTCCGGGATCAGGCTCAGATCCGGTTCGATCCCCAGCACGGCCTGCGCGTCCGGGAGCACGACGACGGCCCAGCCCGGTCCGTTGTCCACCCACTGGTGGGCGAGCACCTGGTCCGGGCCGACCCCGAGGGCCGCGGTGGCGCGCTCCAGGTCCGCCGGGTCGAGATCACCGGAGCGGAGGGTGGGCGGCGCCTGGAAGGCGAGCGTGCCGCCGTCGTTCCTCAGGGTGACCAGGCCGGCGGCGCACTCCTGGACGATCCGGCCGGGGTCCTGCGGCGTGCCGCCGTGCTCCAGCCAGGCGTGGGCCGAGCCCAGCGTGGGGTGTCCGGCGAAGGGCAGCTCCCCTCCGGGGGTGAAGATCCGGAGGCGGTAGTCGGCACCCGGCGCGGTCGGCGGCAGGACGAAGGTGGTCTCGGACAGGTTGGTCCAGCGGGCGATCCGCGCCATCTCCTCCTCGCCGAGGCCGTCGGCCTCGAGGATCACGGCCACGGGGTTGCCCCCATAGGGCGTGGCGGAGAAGACGTCGACCTGGGCGAAGGCGCGGGAGCGGGTCATGGGGTGAGCGTAGCCATCGCCCGTGTCCCGCTTCAATCCGGGTGTCCCGCCCGCGCCCCGTGGCCAGGACCGGACGCGCGGCACGAGGGTCGGGCCCGGGTGGGAGAATCGGTGCCATGCCACTGATCCTCCGGCCCCCGCGGCACGACGACGAGGCGGCCCTGCGCCGGATGCACGGGCAGGTGCTGCCGGACGGCTTCGAGATCCTGTTGGTGGAGGGCACCTGGGACGAGGTGCTGGAGACGCTGCGCAAGGAGGCCGCCGGGGAGGACCTGAGGCCCGGGTGGGTGCGCTCGGACTTCCTCGTGGCCGAGGTGGACGGGGTGCCGGTGGGCCGGGTGTCCATTCGGCACGAGCTGAACGAGCAGCTGCTCGAGATCAACGGCCACGTGGGTTACGCGGTCGCCCCGGAGCACCGCCGCCGCGGTCACGCCACGGAGATCCTGCGCCAGTCCGTGCGGCGGCTGGCCGGGCTCGGGGTGGAGCGCGTCCTGGTGACCTGCGACGAGGACAACGCCGGGTCGGCGGCCGTGATCGAGGCCAACGGCGGCGTGCTCGAGGACATCCGGACGGTCGGCGAGCGCCGGATCCGGCGGTACTGGATCGACTCGGGTGCCCAGGACCCCCGGCCACGGACGGCCGCCCCGGGCCCGGGGCGGGACTGAAACGGTTCCGCCCACCGAGCACCGATGAGGCCGCGGCCCCCTGCGGGGGGCTGTGTGTGGCTGCGGTCCTCGGCTAGGGCAAGGGGGCGAATCGACGCGTGGGAGGTGCCGGACACGGCCCGGCCTCGGTGGCGATACCTCGCAACGAGGTGGCGCACGCGACGCCGGCGGAGACACCCTGGCCCATGGCGATGACCACGAGCTGCAGTCCCGGAGTGAGGTCACCGGCGGCGTAGACCCCGTCCACGGTGGTGAGCTGGAAGCCATTGACGACCAGGTGCCCGCCGTCGTCCAGTTCGCATCCCAGTCCCACGGCGAGGTCGTGGTGCGGGCGGTGGGCGTAGGAGAAGAACACCGACGCCCCGGGCACGCACGTCCCGTCCTCCAGCAGCACGCCGGCCAGTTCGCCGGGCTCGCCGACCAAGGCGCTCGCCGGCCCGTCGAACACCTCGATGCCGTGCTCCGCCAGGCTGCGGCGCTGGTCGGTGCCGAAGGACTCACCGGCGGTGTCGGTGACGATCCGCACGGTGGCCGCCCAGTCCAGCAGCTCGGAGGCGAAGGCCGGCACCTGGTCCCCGGCGCCGAGCACCACGACGTCCTGGCCCCGGATCTCGAACCCGTCACAGGCCGGGCAGTGGTGGACGTCGATCGCGTAGTGCTCCTCGAACCCCTCCACCCGGGGGAACCGGTCGCTCACCCCGGCGGCCAGTACCACCCGGGAGGCCGTCACCCGGTGGGCCCCGTCGATCACGGCGGTGAACCCGGCCTCGGCACTCCCCCGCAGGTCGGTGACCGTGCCGGATCGCAGGCACACCTCCGGATACCGTTCCACCTCGGCGCGCATGTCGGCCAGCAGCTCGTCCGGGGCCACCGGGTCCCGGCCCGGGATCCCGTGGGCCAGGTCGGCACGGCGGTTCCGGGGCCGGCCCGCGTCCACCACGAGGGTGGAGCGCTGGTAGCGGCCCAGCCACAGGGCCGCGGACAGCCCGGCCGGGCCGCCGCCCACCACGAGGACGTCCACGGAGGAGGGGAGTTCGAAACTCATCAGTCCACAGGGTACGGCACGGGGGGCCCTCAACCGCGGTTCCGCGTCCTGGCGGTGGCCGGTGCCGTCCACGGGTCCTCGGGCCAGGGATGCTTGGGGTACCGTCCGCGCATCTCGGCCCTCACCTGGGCGTAGGGTCCGGACCAGAACGAGGCCAGGTCCCCGGTCACCGCCAGCGGCCGGCCCGCCGGGGAGAGCAGGTGGAACACCACCGGCACCCGCCCGTCCACGAGCCGCGGGGTCTCGGCCAGCCCGAAGCACTCCTGCAGCTTGACCGCCACCACGGGCGCGCCGGAGTCACCGTCCTCCCCGCCGGCGCCCACCGCCGGGTACCGCACGGCGGCGGTCCGGCCGCTGGGCACCGGGAGCCGCTCGGGGACGAGCTCGTCGAGGCGGACGGCATCGGGCCACGGCAGCAGACGCCGCAGGGCCTCGGCCAGGTGCACGGAACCGGTCCTCGCCCCGACGGCCAGCCTCTCCACCTCGGGCGCCAGCCACGCCTCCCAGTCCTCGGCCAGGGCCGCGTCCGAGACGTCCGGCCACGGCTCACCCAGCACCCGGTGCACCAGGGCCAGCCGCCGGCGCAGGGTGTCGGCCGCCTCTGAGACCCCCAGTGGCCCCAGACCCTCGGTGCGCAGCATCCGGACGACGGCGGCCCGCCCCTGCGCCCGGTCCGGGGTGACGGGCGTCTCGGAGAGCGTGATCGCCCCGATCCCGCGCCGCAGCCTGCCGACGACCCGGCCGTCCTGCCAGTGCGCGGTACGTTCCTCGGCCAGGAGCGGTCCGGCCAGCCGCGCCTGCAGCGCGCCCATATTCCTGAGCA
>NZ_CALMQR010000014.1:0-1247 GCF_937871995.1 uncultured Citricoccus sp.
CCAGGGCCCCGCACCCGGAAGGGCCACCAGCACTTTCCCAACACTTACTTAGAGTCGCCTCAGGTGGCAACATCCCCAACATCTTGGGGCTTGAGTACTGGTGTCATGGCAGCCCGGGCGTCCGGGGCCACGGGAGCGTACTCGGCCCGGGGATCGGGATCGAAAGCTAGGTCCGAGAAGCTTTTTCGTGAGGTCCCGATGAACGGGGCCTCGCGAACCCAGCCAGCAGGCGTGAGAGGCCGTGGCGGTCGTCCAGGCGGAGGAGTTCGTCCGGCATCTGCTCCGGATCCGTGAACATCCGCAGGTCGTAGTCGCCGATCTGAGGAGGGTTGCTCGCGGGTGCATGATTGAGCACGATCGGTCAGCTAGGCCTGTGGAATTTCGCCACTTGTCTCTGCGATTCACGCCAGAAGGGCGTGGACCCGAAGTGCGCCTGCCGCGACGACAGGGGTGATGACGGGGGCGTCTGCGAGAAGCAACTGATGGGACGCCTCGAGCAGAAAGACCCCGGCCGGGTCCGTTCCGGTCGGGGTCTTCATCGCTTCAGCTGATGGCGTCCTCGTCGAGCACCCACGCCTGGGTGAGTGGAATCCTGCGCTTTGTCTCCAGTGGCAGGTCATCGTAGGCGTAGAACAGTTCGGCCATCAGGGTGGCCCCGTCCCATATCCGGAACTTCGAGTCGCTGCGAATCTGCTGCTTGGCCGGCCCGTTCACTCCACCCCGGGCCACCAGCAGTGCCTGGTCGGCCTTGTGCCACTCCCACGCGGAGTGCAGGACCCGCACCACCTTGGTGTCCACCGGCCCGGCCTGGGACTTGACCTTCACGACCACGATGGGAGCGCCCATGCCCAGCGGGCCCTTCCCGGCGAGGATGTCCACCCCACCGTTCGGGCCGGGCGGGGAGACCTGACAGACAAACCCGTGGGCTTCGAGGATCTCGGATACCAGCCAGGTCAGGTCGTGCTCCTGGCGAACTGTCAGTTTCAGAGCCCGACGGCACTCCCAGGCCGGTAATTTTGCGGGTAGTGCCGTCGACTTCTGAACCCTGTCTGCTCAATAGTCCTATGCACGAACCATGCTCGTGCTCAGGAGTCCTGTTCTCAAAAGGGAGGCGGAAGTGTGGATTTGACCGCTAAATGGCCGTCTTCTTTGCTCGCTTGGCAGCGGTGCCGTCCCTGGGCGTAGGGGTGATCGTTAAGAAAGCCCCCAGCGGACACGCCCTCGGTTGACGTGGATCGGCGTCGGCA
>NZ_CALMQR010000015.1:0-20343 GCF_937871995.1 uncultured Citricoccus sp.
CCCAGGCGTCCTGGATGGCCGAGGGGATGCCCGAGGCGTGGTGCACGGTGACCTGCGCCTTCGTCACGTTCTGCGCCGAGGCCTTCTGGTCGTCGAGCTGGTGCAGCATCCCCTTCCGGCGCGCCCCCAGCCCGGAGACGGGGATCTGGGAGGCGACGACGACCATCGGCACCGCGGTGGCGTAGGCCTCCTGCAGCCCCGCCAGGGCGGTCAGTGCGCCGGGCCCGGTGGACAGGAACAGCACGCCGACCTCGCCGGTGGCCCGCGAGTAGCCGTCGGCGGCGAACGCGGCGTTGTTCTCCACCCGGTTGGAGACGAACTCCAGTTCCGAACGGGACAGCGCGTCGAACAGGCCCAGGGCGTGCTGGCCCGGGATCCCGAAGACGGTGCGGGCCCCCAGGGCGTGCAGGGTCTCGACGACCAGGTCCCCGCCGTTGCGCCTCGCGGTCGCGTCCCCCGCCCCGCTCCCGGCTCCGGGCCCGGGCGTCACGCCGCGCCCTCGCGCGAGGCCCGCAGGTCGGCCATCAGCCCGATGAGGTCGTAGGCCACGTGCGCGGCCGCCACCCCGGTCAGTTCGGCGTGGTCGTAGGCAGGGGACACCTCCACGACATCGGCCCCCACCAGGTCGAGTCCGCGCAGTCCGCGCAGGATCTCCAGCAGTTCCCGGCTCGTCATCCCGCCGGCCTCCGGGGTGCCGGTGCCCGGCGCGTGCGCGGGATCGAGGACATCGATGTCCACCGAGACGTACAGGGGCCGGTCGCCGATGCGCTCGCGGAGCCGGGCCACCACCTCGTCCACCCCCAGGCGGAACACGTCCGCGCTGGTGACGATCCCGAAGCCGAACCGCCGGTCGTCCTCGAGGTCCTTGCGGCCGTACAGCGGCCCGCGGGTACCGACATGGCTGAGGGCGTCCGTGTCGAGGATCCCCTCCTCCACGGCGCGGCGGAACGGGGTGCCGTGCGTGTACTCGGCACCGAAGTAGGTGTCCCAGGTGTCCAGGTGGGCGTCGAAGTGGAGCAGGGCGAGCGGCCGCCCGGCCCGTTCGGCGGCGGCCCGCAGCAGCGGCAGGGCGATGGTGTGGTCCCCGCCGATCGTCAGGAGCGAGGCGGCGTCCCGGGTCAGCGCCAGGGCGTCGGCCTGGATCGCCTCGATCGCCTCGTGGATGTTGAACGGGTTCACCGCCATGTCCCCGGCGTCCACCACCTGCACCTGCGCGAAGGGGGATGTGTCCGTGGCCGGGTTGTAGGGCCGCAGCAGCCGGGAGGACTGCCGGACGTGCCCCGGGCCGAAGCGGGCACCGGGGCGGTAGGACACCCCCGAGTCGAAGGGGACGCCGACCACCTTGACGGCCGCGGTCCGGCCGGCAGCGGTGGCCTCCTGGTCCGTGGGCAGCAGGGCGAAGGTGGCGGCCCCGCCGAAGCGGGGCACGAGGGCAGAGTTCACCGGGCCGATGTTGCCGTTCTCGGTGACGCGGGGGATCTCCAGCATGGTGTGACCTCTCGGTGGGTGGCGGTGGATGCGGTGGGTGGCAGCGGGGGGCGGTTGGCGGGGCATGCGGAGGGTGGCGTCGTCAGCTCAGGCGGCGGCCCGCCAGCGCCCAGAGCACGACGGCCTCGCGGTCACCGGGATTGGACCAGCTGTGCGGTTCGGAGCCGGAGAAGGAGGCGGTGTCCCCGGCCTCGAGCCGGACCTCGCCGCCGGTGGTGATGAACACGAGGCTGCCGCTGATCACGTGCAGCGACTCGACGTCGCAGTCCACCGTGTAGAGCTCGGCGTCCCCCCGGCCCCCGGGGGCGATCACGGCGCGGATCAGCTGCAGCCCGCGCCGACCGGGAGGCGTCAGCAGGTGCTCCGAGATGCCGTCCCCGCCCAGGTTGACCCTCGGGGCGTTCTCCAGGCGGACCACGGCGGTCTGCGGGGCGTCCAGGATCTCGCCCGCCGAGACGCCGAGCACCTGGCAGATGGCCACGAGGCTCGCGACGGACGGACTGGTCAGGTCGCGCTCCACGCGGGAGAGGAAACCCTTGGTCAAACCGGAGAACTCGGCCACCTGGTCCATGGTCAGCCGCCGCTCCTGCCGCAGCGCGCGCAGGCGTCCGCCGATGGCGCGGTCCGGGACCGTGGGCTGGATCGGCAGGGACTTCACGCACGCCTCCTGCGCCGGACACGGCCCCGGGGTTGTCTGTGGAGCAACATGTGTTTACCGTAGTCCCACCCGTGTGACCCGCAACACTCCTGAGCCGCGAGGAACCCCATGCAGACCCTGAATATCGTCATCATCTCGGCCTACCTCGCCAGCATGCTGCTGTTCGGCTGGTGGGGGCGGCGCCGCACCCGCGGCACCTCGGACTACCTCGTGGCCGGCCGCCGGCTGGGGCCCATGCTCTACACCGGCACCATGAGCGCCGTCGTCCTGGGCGGCGCCTCGACCGTCGGCGGCGTGGGGCTTGGCTACGAGTTCGGCATCTCGGGCCTGTGGCTCGTGACGGCCATCGGCGTCGGCGTGCTGCTGCTGAGCCTGCTGTTCGCCCCGTCCCTGCAACGGCTCCGGATCTACACCGTCTCCCAGATGCTCACCCTGCGCTACGGCTCGGAGGCCACGCGCGCCTCCTCGATCGTCATGCTCGCCTACACCCTGATGCTGGCGGCCACCTCCACGGGTGCCTACGCCTCGATCTTCGTGGTGCTGTTCGGCTGGGACCGCTGGCTGTCCATCATGGTGGGCGGCGGGATCGTCCTGGCCTACGCCGTGATCGGCGGGATGTGGTCCATCACGCTGGCGGACATGGCGCAGTTCATCATCATGACCGTCGGGATGTTCGCCCTGATGCTGCCCATCTCCCTCGCCAACGCCGGCGGCTGGAGCGGGCTCACCGCCCGGCTGGACGCCGAGTTCTTCGACCTGGGCGGCATGGGCCTGCAGTCGATCATCACCTACTTCGTCATCTACACCCTCGGCCTGCTGATCGGCCAGGACATCTGGCAGCGGGTCTTCACGGCGCGGTCCCCCCAGGTCGCCCGCTGGGGCGGCACGACGGCCGGCGTCTACTGCATCCTGTACGGCGTGGCCGGGGCCGTGATCGGCATGGCCGCCGCCGTGCTGATGCCGCAGGTCGAGGTCCGGGACGACGTCTTCGCCACGGTCGCCCTGGGCGTCCTGCCCATCGGCATCGGCGGGCTCGCGCTCGCCGCCGCCGTGGCCGCCATGATGTCCACCGCCTCCGGGGCGCTGATCGCCGCCGCCACCGTGGCCCGGGCCGACGTCGTGCCCCTGGTCCGTGACCTCGCGGCCGGCCGGCGGCCGGAACGACTGGACGCCGCCCAGGCCGCCCGGGAGGCAGAGGAGGAGGCCGAGCAGTCCCGGCACTTCGAGGAGGACGTGAACTCCAACCGCTGGTGGGTCCTGGGGCTGGGCCTGTTCGTGCTGGTGCTGGCCATCCTGGTCCCGGACGTCGTGGCGGCGCTGACGATCGCCTACGACATCCTGGTCGGCGGCCTGCTGGTGGCCATCCTCGGCGGGCTGGTCTGGTCTCGTGGGACCGGACCGGGGGCCGCCTGGTCGATGGCGGCCGGCACGGTCGGCACGCTGACGACCATGATCGTCCTCGAGGTCCAGGCCACCGAGGCGTTCGGCGGGGTCTACGCCAACGAGCCGATCTACGTCGGGCTCGCGTCCTCGGCCCTGGTCTACGTCGTCGTCAGCCTGCTGACCCGCCCGACGCACCCCTCGGTGCTGGAGGCCTGGCGCCGGCGCCGGACCGAGGGCGCCACCGAGGAGCTCCGGCCGGGGGTCACCGTCTCCTGACCGCTCAGGTCCACCAGATCGCCCCGATGCCCAGCACGGCCAGGACCGTCACGAGCGTCATGAGCCACAGCACGGCCCAGGCATCGGCCCGCACCCGTTCCCGGGCGATCCCGGCGGACTGTGTCCCGTACCGGTGCCGCTGGGTCCAGTGGATGACCAGCGCGGCCACCGCGCTCAGCAGGGCGGGCGCCAGGGCCAGCGGGCCCACGGCCCCGTACCAGCGCAGGAACATCGCCGCCGTGACGATGAGCGCCAGCAGGGAGCGGTCCCAGCTCATCACGGTCCGCTCCGGTTGCAGCCCCGGGTCCTGGTGCAGGGCGGTGGCGCTGAAGAGTGTCACCTCGGTGGTCCCCGCCGGCCTCAGGCGGGCCGCATCAGGATGAACACGAACAGCACCACCGCCACGACGGCCCCGCCGGTGGCCAGGACCGGCACCAGCAGTGGCAACGGCAGCGGGCGGCCCTGGCGCATGGCCCGCTCCACGCGCATCCAGCGGAATCCTGCCGTGGTGGCGAGCAGGGCCGCGATGAGTAGCAGCCCGGACCCGGCCACCTTGCGGGTGAGCGGGTCGAACACGGACCCCGTGAAGGCCTCGACGGCGATCCCTCCGGCCAGCAGGGCCAGGGAGGTGCGGATCCAGGCCAGGAACGTGCGCTCGTTGGCCAGCGTGAACCGCGGGTCGGGCTCCCTGCCCCCGGCCAGCAACCGGGAGGCCAGGCGCCCTCGTGACGGGGTGACGGCGTCCTCGGGTGATGTCATAGGCCCATCGTAGAATGAGGGTGGTCCGGCTGACCGGACTGTTGCCTTTCCGAGACGGAGCCGCCCTCTCGATGCCTGACGCATCGACCTTCCCCGCATCCCGCCGCAGCCCGGACGGTGAGCCCTCGCGGGATCAGGTGCGGCGGTGGCGGCGGTATCTGGCCGATGGGATCACCGAGGGCCAGATCTACCGGCAGATGGCCCACCGCACGCACGGCCCCGAACGCGACATCCTGCTCGGACTGACCCGGGCCGAACACCGTCACAGCACTGGCGCACCCTGCTGGGCGAGCACGCGAAGGACCCGCCGGCCCTCTCGCCCGGCGCGGCACCGATCCAGCCGGATTCCCGCCGCCGCTTGGGGATTCGCAGCACGGCCGAACTTGAACTGAGGGGGTCGATTGTGCCCATAATCATTGACGAACCGCAGAGCGCGGAGAACGGAGGAACACCATGCGTGGTAGCAGTCTTGTCTGGACCATCGTCGGCATTTTGCTGGCGATCGCCCTGATCATCTGGATCGTCTCGGCTCTGTAGAGCCCGGTTCTCCAAGCCAGGGTCGGGGCCCCACGGCACTCACCGTCGGGTCCCGATGAGAACGGCCCCCTTCCGCGTGCGGAAGGGGGCCGTTCTCATCGGGGTCCGGGTCAGAGCGAGGAGAGTTCCTCGTGCTCCGGGTAGACCTCGCGCAGCAGGTGCGCGGTCTCGGACGGGGTCTTGCCGACCTTCACGCCCGCGGCCTCGAGGGCCTCCTTCTTGGCCTGCGCGGTGCCGGAGGAGCCGGAGACGATGGCGCCGGCGTGGCCCATGGTCTTGCCCTCCGGGGCGGTGAAGCCCGCCACGTAGCCGACGACCGGCTTGGTCACGTTGTTCTTGATGAACTCCGCGGCCCGCTCCTCGGCGTCGCCGCCGATCTCGCCGATCATCACGATCGCCTTGGTGTCCGGGTCCGCCTCGAACGCCTCGAGGGCGTCGATGTGGGTGGTGCCGATGACCGGGTCGCCGCCGATGCCGATGGCGGTGGAGAAGCCCAGGTCCCGCAGCTCGTACATCATCTGGTAGGTCAGGGTGCCGGACTTGGAGACCAGGCCGACGCCGCCCTTGCCGGTGATGTTGGCCGGGGTGATGCCGGCCAGGGACTCACCCGGGGTGATGATGCCGGGGCAGTTCGGGCCCAGGATCCGGGTCACCGGCTTGCCGTCGGCGCCGGTCTTCTCCTGGGACAGGGCGAAGAACTGGGCGGAGTCCTGCACCGGGATGCCCTCGGTGATGACCACGAGCAGCGGGATGCCGGCCTCGATCGCCTCGATGGCGGCGTCCTTGGCGAACTTCGGGGGCACGAACATCACGGAGACGTCCGCCCCGGTGGCCTCCATGGCCTCGGCCACGGACCCGAAGACGGGCAACTCGACCTCTGCACCGTGCTGGTCCTTGTGGGCCACGGTGGTGCCGGCCTTGCGGGCGTTGACGCCGCCGACGATGTTGGTCCCGGCGTGCAGCATCCGGGCGGTGTGCTTGGAGCCCTCGCCGCCGGTGATGCCCTGGACGATGACCTTGGAATCCTTGTTCAGGTAGATCGACATGTGTGCTGTCCGTCCTTACTTCTGTGCCGAGGCGTTGGCGAGCTCGGCGGCCTTGTCGGCGCCTTCGTCCATGGAGGTGGCCTGGGTGACCAGCGGGTGGGCGGCCTCGCGCAGGATACGGCGGCCCTCGTCCACGTTGTTGCCGTCCAGGCGCACGACCAGCGGCTTGGTCGCCTTGTCGCCCAGGATCTCCAGGGCCTTGACCACGCCGTTGGCGACCGCGTCACACGCGGTGATGCCACCGAAGACGTTCACGAACACGCTCTTGACCTGTGCGTCGTTGAGGATGACGTCCAGGCCGTTGGCCATGACCTCGGCCGAGGCGCCACCGCCGATGTCCAGGAAGTTGGCGGGCTTGACGCCGCCGTGGTTCTCGCCGGCGTAGGCCACGACGTCCAGGGTGGACATGACCAGGCCCGCGCCGTTGCCGATGATGCCGACCTCGCCGTCGAGCTTGACGTAGTTGAGGTCGTTCGCCTTGGCCTTGGCCTCCAGCGGGTCCTCGGTGCGCTCGTCCACCAGGGCGCCGTGGCCCTCCTGGCGGAACTCGGCGTTGTCGTCCAGGGTGACCTTGCCGTCCAGGGCCACGATGTCACCGGCGCCGGTCTTGACCAGCGGGTTGACCTCCACCAGGGTCGCGTCCTCCTTCTCGAAGACGTCCCACAGCTTCACGAGGACCTCGGCGACCTTGCCGCGCAGCTCCTCGGGGAACCCGGCCTCGGCCACGATCTTGTCCGCGGTCGCGGCGTCGATGCCGGTCAGCGCGGAGACGGGCACCTTGGCCAGGGCCTCGGGACGCTCCTCGGCGAGCTGCTCGATCTCCATGCCGCCCTCGACCGAGCACATCGCCAGGTAGGTGCGGTTGGAGCGGTCCAGCAGCACGGAGAAGTAGTACTCCTCCGCGATGTCCGCGCCCTGGGCGATCATGACCTGGTGGACGGTATGGCCCTTGATGTCCATGCCCAGGATGGCCTTGGCGTGCTCGAAGGCCTCGTCGGCGGTCTTGGCGACCTTCACGCCGCCGGCCTTGCCGCGGCCACCGACCTTCACCTGCGCCTTGACGACAGTCACGCCGCCGATCTTCTCAGCGGCCGCCTTGGCCTCTTCCGGGGTCTGCGCCACGATGCCGGCCAGCACGGGAACGCCGTGTGCCTCGAACAGATCGCGCGCCTGGTATTCATACAGGTCCACGGGTTGGAGTCCTTCTACGTCGAAAACGGGGACGGCACGGATTCCGCGGGCGGCATCTGGGCACGGCAGCACCCGATCCTGAAGAGGCCATCCGACCCCTGACATCGAGTGATGCGTGTCCGGCTCGGCGGAAGCCGGCCGGAAGTCCGGGAAACCCCGGGCATTCCAACCCTTACCTTAGTCCACGCCACACCGTGGCCGTCCATTCCGGCCGGCAGGGCCCCGTGGGGGCCTCAGTCCACCCGGGTCAGCGGGGCATAGCGCAACAGCAGCCGCTTCTCGGTTCCGGCGAAGTCGACGGTGGCGACGGTCTTGTCCCCCGCGCCGGCGAGCGCCAGCACGGTGCCGCGACCGAAGGTGCCGTGGTCCACGGCGTCCCCCGGCGCCAAGGCCACGATCTCCTTGTTGGGCTGGACCCGGGTGGGCTTGGCGCCCCGGTTCGGCACCGTCAGCTCGGCGCCCTCCGCATAGGTTCCCGACGCGCGGGCCGGCCGGTTGGACGCGGACCCGGCACCCCAGTGGGAACCGGAGAACCGCTGGGGATAGCGAGAACCCCCGTGGCCGCCGATCGAGCCGCCGCCGAAACCGCCGCCGAAGCCCGCGGGCCGGGCCGAACCCTCCCGTTCCCAGACCAGCAGAGTCTCCGGGATCTCCTCCAGGAACTGGCTGGGCGGATTGAACTGGTGCTGGCCCCACAGGGACCGGGCCTCGGCACGGGAGACGAAGAGCCGGCGTCGGGCGCGCGTCAGGCCCACGTAGGCGAGCCGGCGTTCCTCGGCCAGCTCCTTCTCGTCCGTCATGGACCGCGAGTGCGGGAAGACGCCGTGCTCCATGCCGGTCAGGAACACCACCGGGAACTCCAGTCCCTTGGCGGTGTGCAGGGTCATCAGGGTGACCTGGCCCAGCTGGTCGGCCAGGGCGGCACCCTCGGTGTCCGGGGCGTCCGGCAGCTGGTCCGCGTCGGCCACGAGCGCCACCTGTTCCAGGAAGTCCCCCAGGGTGCCCCCGGGATTGGCCTTCTCGAACTCGCGGACCACCGCCACCAGCTCGCCGAGGTTGTCCGCGCGGGACTCGTCCTGCAGGTCCTCGGAGGAACGCAGCGCCTCGAGCATGCCCGTCTGTTCCAGGACGGCCTCCAGCACGGTGGCGGCGCCGGACGTGGCCGCCACCTGGGCGAGGTCGTCCATCATCTGCACGAAGCCGTTGACGGCCTTGAGGGAGCGGGTGGCCATGGCCGGGGCCTGGTCCGCCTGGCGCAGCGCCTCGAAGAAGGTAGAGCGGTTGCGGCCCTGCAGCGCCGCCACCGCCCCCTCGGCGCGGTCGCCGATCCCGCGCTTGGGCTCGTTGAGGATCCGGCGCAGGTTGACGTCGTCATCGGGGTTGTCCAGCACGCGCAGGTAGGCCAGCGCGTCCTTGATCTCCTTGCGGTCGTAGAACCGCGTGCCGCCCACCACCCGGTACGGGATGCCCTTCGTGACCAGGCGTTCCTCGAGGGAGCGGGACTGGGCGTTGGTGCGGTAGAAGACCGCGACGTCCGCCGGGCGGATGCCCTCCTCGTCCTGGAGCCGGTCGATCGTGGTGGCGATCCACTCCGCCTCGGCCGACTCGTTCTCCGCGGCGTAGCCGACGATCTTCTCCCCCGACCCCTCGGCGGTCCACAGGTTCTTGGGCCGGCGCTGGGGGTTCTTCGAGATCACCGCATTGGCGGCGTCCAGGATGGTCTGGGTGGAGCGGTAGTTCTGCTCCAGCTTGATGGTCTCGGCCTCGGGGTAGTCCTGCTCGAACTCGACGATGTTGCGGATGTCCGCACCGCGGAAGGCGTAGATGGACTGGTCCGAGTCCCCGACCACGGTGAGCTCGCCGCCGGCGGTCTCCACTCCCCCCGGCTCCCCTGCGGGCCCGGTGAGCAGCCGCACCAAGCGGTACTGGGCGTGGTTGGTGTCCTGGTACTCGTCCACCAGCACGTGCCGGAAGCGCCGGCGGTAGTTGTCCAGCACCCCCGGGAAGGCCTCGAGCATGTTGACCGTCATCCCGATCAGGTCGTCGAAGTCCATGGCGTTGGCCTGGCGCAGCCGTGCGGTGTACTCGGTGTAGACGGCGGACACCGCCTGGGCGAAGGGCTCGGAGGTGCCGACGGTGGCCGCGTGGTCCTCGCAGTCCACGAGCTCGTTCTTCAGGGCGCTGATCCTGTTCAGGATCGCCTTGGGCGCGAACCGCTTGGGGTCCAGGTCGTGCGCCTTGGCGATCGAGGTGACCAGCCGCAGGGAGTCGGCGGAGTCGTAGATGGAGAAGTTGGACTTCAACCCGACCGTGGTGGCCTCCCGGCGCAGGATCCGCACGCAGGAGGAGTGGAAGGTGGAGATCCACATCTTCTGCGCCGCCGGACCGATCAGCGCGCTGATCCGCTCGCGCATCTCCGCGGCGGCCTTGTTCGTGAAGGTGATCGCCAGGACCTCGTGCGGGCGGGCCCGGCCGGTGGCCAGGGCGTAGGCGATCCGGTGCGTGAGCACGCGGGTCTTGCCCGAACCGGCTCCGGCCACGATCAGCAGCGGCGAACCGGTGTGCTCCACGGCGCGCTTCTGCTGCTCGTTCAGCCCCTCGAGCAGTTCGTCCGCGCCGGGCGCGCGGTGGGCACCGGCGGTGGAGGCGAAGCCGAACTCCGGCTCGTCGGAGAACGGGTCGGCGGGGCGGGCGGCGAACAGGCCCGGCAGGGCGGTCTGGAAATCCTGGGACATGGTGGCGTCCATTCTACCGAGGGCCGGGACGCCCTCAGGGGCCGTCCACAGCCCCGGTCCTCCGGCCCGTCCCGCAGGCGGGATAATGGGAGGCTGGAGGTTCACGTGTCCCAGAAGAAGAACAAGAAGCGGCAGAACAGGCCCGGTACCGGCCGGTCCGGCCCCCCGTCCGGCGCACCGCGGCCGGGCGAGGTCAGGGGCGGTTCCCCGGCGTCGGCCGCCGGTCCCGTCCGGCACCCCCGCCCCTCGGTGGCCCAGGCCCGCCAGGACCTGGAGGCCTCCGGCCAGAAGGAGGGCAGCCCGGGGATGCTGGTGGCCGCCCTGCTGGGCACCACCCTGTTCATGTTCTTCTACCTGCACGTGCTGGTGCTGCCGCAGATGGCGCAGCTGTCCGGCGGGCTGCCCATGCCGGACCAGCAGTTCCTCTACGACTCCGCCTACCTCGCCGAGCTGGACGCCGCCATGGACGAGCCGGCCCACGGGCAGCTGAACTGGGTGCACAAGACGGCCGGGGTCATCTTCCCCATCGCGGTGGGCCTGTCCGTGGCCGCCGTGGCCGCCTGGTGCCTGCCCCGCGGCTGGGGCCGCTGGGTGTCCTACGCCGCCGGTGCGCTGTTCGCGGTGGTGGACATCGTGGAGAACATGCTCATCGAGTCGACGCTGCGGTCCGGGGGCGAAGGCGCGGCCCTGGCCTCCGCCTTCACCACGGCGCGCTGGGTGCTGCTGGTGGCCATCACCGCGTGGATCGTGCTGATGATCGCCGGGCGGTTCCGCCGTTCGGCCCGGGAACGCACCGGGGCGCTCACCCGCCAACCGCGGCGGAGATGACCCACGAATCCCGGAGGTGACGCACGAGCCGCCGGGGACCGCGTAGGATGTCCGAGTGGACCCGCGCCCTCGCGCGTGCGAGCGGGCGTCCGGGCCCTGCAGCCCCCGTAGCTCAGTAGGATAGAGCGACCCTCTCCTAAAGGGTAGGCCATCGGTTCGATTCCGGTCGGGGGCACCAGTCCTCTCCTCCGCCGCCGGCGGCGCCCGAGCAGTCCTCAGGACGGTGTGGTCCGCGGGTCGCCGGGATCGCCCGGCCCGAAGAGGTCCACCCGGCGGTCGGCCAGGTACGGCGGCACGCCCTCGACGTCCCGGACCTCCACCACGAGCAGGCCCTCACCCGCCGCCGGCAGGGTGTCCACGGCGCCGCCGGGGCCGCAGATCACGCTGAGCCCCGCATAGTCCTGGTCGCCCTCGCTCCCGCAGTAGTTGGCGTAGGCGATCTGGACCCCGTTCTCGTAGGCCCGGGCGGGCACCAGGGTCCGGGACACGATCTCGTAACCGGCCATGTTCGCCGTCGGGACCAGGACGACCTGTGCACCCCGCAGCGCCGCCGCCCGGACGGCCTCCGGGAATTCCACGTCGTAGCAGATGAGCAGGGCGACCCGGTGCCCCCGGAGGTCCGCCACCGCGGGCGGTGCGTTCCCGGGGGTGAAGCGGCTCCGGTCCAGGTCCTCGAACAGGTGCATCTTCCGGTGCCGCAGGACCGTCCTGCCGTCCGAGACCAGCAGGGCGGAGTTGTACACGGTGCCGTCGGTGTCCCGTTCGGGATAGCCGTAGGCCACGGCCACCCCGGTGCGCACGGTCAGCTCGGCGATCCGCTGGGCGGTCGGACCCCCGCACGGCTCGGCCAGCCGATGCGTGTCCCGGCGGGGGATGTCGTACCCGGTGGTGAACATCTCCGGGACCACCAGGACGTCGGCATCTTGTTCCGACGCCCGGTCCAGGGCGTCCTGCAGCCGCAGGAGGTTCCCCTCGACGTCGAGCGGATGCGGCTCGCACTGCCAGACGGCGACGCGCACGGTGCTCAGTCCGCCAGCGCGACGGGCGCGATCTCGTCGAAGAGGTCCCCCGGGCCAGGATTGTCCCCGGCACAGGAACCGCCGAAGTAGTCCATGACACCCCAGACCGCGTTCAGCCCGGTCTGCACCGCGCCCTCCGCCCAGGCGGGGGTGAACGAGACGTCATCGCCGGCCAGGAAGATCCCGCGCTGGCTCTCCGGCAGGCCCTGCTGCATGAAGTGGGTGTACATCCTGTAGTTGTAGCGGTAGTGCCCGGGCAGGGCCCCCTTGAACGCGCCCAGGAAGAACGGGTCGTCCTCCCAGGACACCGTCACGGGTTCGCCCACGATGTGACCGCGGATGTCCACGGTGGGATAGATCTTCGACAGCGAGTTCAGCGCGAGGTCGACCCGGCGGTCCACGGCGTGCGGGAGCATCTTCAGGGAGTCCGACATCCAGGAGTAGGACAGGCAGATCGCGGCCGGGCGATCGGGTCCGTCGTCGAAGAGGTAGGTGCCCCGCGTCAGCCGGTCGGTGAGCGTCATGCTCATCTGCTGGCGGCCGGTCTCCGGGTCCGTGCGCAGCCAGAACGGCTCGTCGACCATGACGAAGGTCTTCGTCGACTGCATGTACCGCGTCCGGTCCAGCGCCATCCACAGGTCCTGCGAGAACAGGCCCTCGTCGCAGTCGACCTCCGTGGTCAGCAGCCAGCTGTGGCACGTCGCGACCACGGCGTGGTGCCGTCGCGTGGTGCCCCACCGGTCCCGCACGCAGAACCGGCCGTCGTCGTCCTTCCCGATGGCCGAGGCGGCGGCCAGCGTGGCCCCGTGGTGGAGGGAGGACAGCGTGGTCCCGCTGGGCCAGGGCCCGCCGGGGCGGACCGGCAACTCCCACAGCCCGCGGGGCAGCTGGTCGACGCCGCCCACGATGAGCCGCTGGTCGGCGTCGCAGTTGGTGAGGACCACCCGCAGGATCTCCAGCATGGAGTTCGGGAAGTCCGAGTCCCATCCCCCCGTGCCGAACCCCACCACGCCGAACAGTTCCCGGTCACGGAAGGACAGGGACCCGAAGGCCTTCGACCGGGCGATGAAGTCGTAGAACGTCCGGTCGTCCCACTCCGCCACGAGGGTGTCCCAGGACCTCTTGAGCCGGGGGACGTCGCGATGCCGGATGGCCTCCTGCATCTCGGTGTACCCGATCTCCTCCAGCGCGGCGTCCCAGGCGTCGGAGATCCTGGTGAAGGTCTCCGGGAGATCGGCCAGGGTCTGGCCGTAGAAGGTCTCACCGCCGATGTCGATGACCGTGCTTCCCGCGGCGGGTGTCAGCGGGTTCGGGAAGGGCCGGTGGTCCAGGCCCAGGAGGTCGGCATAGTGGAAGAAGGTGCTGCCCGAGGTGGGGAAGCGCATCCCGCCCAGTTCCGCCACCACCCCCTCGGCGCCGTCGAAGCGGTGGGTGCGCAACCGGCCACCGATCCTGGTCGGCTCGTAGATCACCGGCTTGAGCCCCAGGTTCATCAGCTCGTAGGCGGCGACCATGCCGGACAGCCCCGCCCCGATGATCGCCACCTCACGTCCCAGGACCGCCTGCGGCAGGGTGCCGAGGCCCGCGGGATGGTCCAGCCACTCGTCGTAGGCGAACGGGAAGTCGGGCCCGAACATGGTGACGGGCAGCGGCGAGGTGTCCTTCTCGGACGGCGTGAAAATGCTCACGTCAGGAGACTATGGCCTCCATCGCCACGTGCCCACCCCCCGGGGGGCCTTCACCCCGGCCACGGCAGCGACCTGACGAGGCCGTCCGCGCCTGGCGGGCCGCCCCGGCGGGTCAGCCGCCGGCGCCGGCCACGGGATCGTCGAACTGGGTCCGGTACAGCTCGGCGTAGCGGCCCCCGCGGGCCAGCAGGTCCGCGTGCGGCCCCTCCTCCACCACGTGCCCGTCCTCGACCACCAGGATGCGGTCGGCGGAGCGGATGGTGGAGAGCCGGTGCGCGATCACGACGGCGGTGCGGCCTTCCAGAGCCTCGGCCAGGGCGGCCTGGACGGCCTTCTCCGACGTGGAGTCCAGGGCGGCCGTCGCCTCGTCCAGCAGGACGACGCGCGGTGCGGCCAGCAGCAGTCGGGCGATCGTCATCCGCTGCCGCTCTCCCCCGGATAGCCGGTATCCCCGCTCCCCCACCACGGTGTCCAGCCGGTCCGGCAGGCCCTCGACCACGTCCCGCAGGCGGGCGCGGTCGATCGCCTCCCACACCTCCTCCTCGGTGGCCTCGGGCCGGGCCAGGGTCAGGTTCCCGCGGATCGTGTCGTGGAACAGGTGCCCGTCCTGGGTGACCATGCCCACCGTCTCCTGCAGGGAGGCGAAGGTGGTGTCCCGGACGTCCAGGCCGTTGTAGCGGACCGAACCGGAGCCGACATCGTAGAGCCGGGCCAGCAGCGAGGCGATGGTGGACTTGCCCGCGCCCGAGGTGCCGACCAGGGCGTAGGTCTGCCCCGGCTGCACCGTGAAGGAGATCCCGTGCAGCACCTCGGCCCCGCCCCGGCGGTCCAGCACGGCCACCTCCTCGAGCGAGGCCAGCGAGACCTGGTCCGCGCTGGGATAGGAGAACCGCACGTCCTGCACCTCGAGGGTGACCGGGCCGTCCGGGATGGCCCGCGCGTCCGGCCGCTCGCGGATCAACGGTTCCAGGTCCAGCACCTCGAAGACCCGGTCGAAGGAGACGAGGGCACCCATGATCTCCACGCGGGCGCTGGCCAGGCCGGTCAGGGGGGCGTAGAGCCGGGTCAGCAGCAGGGCCAGCGTGACGACGTCCCCGGCCTCGAGCGTCCCGGCCAGGGCCTGCAGCCCGCCGATGCCGTAGACCGCCGCGAGGGCGAGCGCGGAGACGAGGGTCAGTGCGGTCATGAACACGGACTGGCGCACCGAGATCCCCACGCCGACCGCCCGGACCCTGTCGGCCCGGGAGGCGAACTCGGCCGACTCCCGCGCGGGACTGCCGAAGAGTTTGACGAGGGTGGCCCCGGCCGCGGAGAACCGCTCGGTCATCTGGTCGCCCATGGTCGCGTTGGACTGGGCCTGGCTGCGGCTCAGCTCGGCGATCTTGCCGCCCATGAAGCGCGCCGGGATCAGGAACAGCGGCAGCAGCACCAGGGAGACCAGCGTGACCTGCCAGGAGGTCGTCAGCATGACGATGAGGGTCAGCACCAGGGAGACCACGTTCATCACCACCCCGGACAGGGTGCGGGAGATCGCCGTCTGGGCGCCGATGACGTCGTTGTTGAGCCGGGAGACCAGGGCACCGGTGCGGGTGCGCATGAAGAAGGCGATCGGCATGGTCTGCACGTGGTCGAACACCGCGGTGCGCAGGTCGTAGATGATGCGCTCCCCCAGGTCGGAGGACAGCCACCGGGTCACCACGCCCAGGATCGCGTCGAGCACGGCCACCAGGGCGATCAGCAGCGCCAGCCGGATGATGAGCGCGGACGTCCCCCCGCCGACGATCGCGTCCACCACGTCCCCGGCGAGGATGGGCGAGGCCACCCCCAGGAAGGCCCCGACGACGGAGAGCACGAGGTAGAACAGCAGCTTGCCCTTGTACCGGCGGACGAAGTCCAGGGTGCGCCGTACGGTGCCCGGCCGCAGTCCCCGGCCGGCCTGGTCGGCGCCGCGGCTCATCCGGTACATCGTCATCCACGCGGCCCGTTCCATGCTCATGGCCGGGGCTCCTGGTCCTCGGCCGTCCCACCGGGGGCGCCGGCCGCCGTCGCGTCGGTCGCGCCGGCCGGGGCCCGTCCGCGCGGGGGATGTGCGGACGGGGCGGTGACCTCCGCCGCGAGGAGCCGCTCGATCGCGCGCAGCGAGGCGGCGTGGGCGCGGTCGAATCCGGCCTGTCCCGAGCCCTCGGCCAGCCCCGCCGCGTAGCCGGCGATGAACGCCGTGGCCGCGGCGTCGTCGTCCTGACCCGAGGCCGCCGCGGCGATCCGCGCGGCTCGGGAGAGCCGGGCGGTGTCCGGGCTGACGCCCGAGAGCTCGAGGGCGGCCATCAACCGCTCCGGCCAGTCCGCCGGATGCTGCGGGGCGGAGACCTGCGGGGACGGGGCGGGAACGTTCTGGGGCACCGCACCAGTCTAGGTCGGCGCCCGCGCCGGGCTCCCGGGATCAGGCGACGGCGGCCAGGAAGTCGGTCCACTGCTCCGCCGGGCGCTCCAGTTCCCGGATCCGCCACTGCGGTCCCCGCGGGCGGGCGGGGGTGACCCGCAGGGTCCAGCCCATCTGCGCCAGGGTGCGGTCGCCCTTGGCGTTGTTGCACTTCAGGCAACAGGCCACCAGGTTCTCCCAGGAGTCCTCACCCCCGCGGGACCGCGGGTGGATGTGGTCCACCGTGGTGGCGGACCGTCCGCAGTACCCGCACTGGTGTCCGTCCCGGCGCAGGACACCGCGGCGGGAGACTGCGGCGGTGTCCGCATGCGGGATCCGGATGTAGCGGTTCAGCAGGATCACGGCCGGGCGCATCACCGTACAGGTCGGCCCGACGACGGGGTCCCCGCCGTCGGCGAGCACGCTCGCCTTCCCGGTTCCCACCAGCAGGATGGCACGGCGATAGCTGACGACGGACAGCGGCTCGTAGCCGGCGTTCAGGACCAGAGTGCGCATGGGATGACCTCGCGGCTCGGGGGTGCCGCGGGCGCCGGATCGCCTGCCGGGTACCGACCCGGCCATCCGGCGTCTGCGGAGTGTATCGGGGGCGATCAGGTTCAGGATACGCGCCGCTCCCCCGGGCGCGTGACCGCGGCCCCCGACGCCGGGCGTGTCCCGGGCAGTGTTCACGGACCGGTCATGCCGCGTTCACGCGCCCGCACGGCCGCCGGCGACCACCCTCCCGGGATGCCGGGGACGACCGAGGGCCCCTCCGTGTCCGGAGGGGCCCTCGTAGCAGTCGTCACCCGGCCGGTGGCCGGGCAGGTGGTCGGTGGTCAGCCGACGTAGGTGTAGTAGCCGTACAGCGGGTTGCGCGTCACCGGGTGCTGGAAGGTGCCGACGGACGGGTTCTGGGCACCGATCATCTGGCCGTTGCCGACGTAGATGCCGACGTGGCCGCCACCGTTCTGGAACACCAGGTCGCCCGGCTTCGGGTTCGAGGTGGGCACGAACAGGCCGGAGCCACGGATCGCGGAGGTCGAGGACGGGATGGTGATCCCGGCCTGGCGGTAGGCCCAGGCCGTGAAGCCGGAGCAGTCCCAGCCGGCAGTGGTCTTGCCGCCGTAGACGTAGGGCACGCCCACGCCGGAGTAGGCGGCGGCCACGACGCCGCTGAGGCCGCCACGCTCCGCCGCCGGCTTCGGGGCCGGCGTGGCGGCGGGCTTCGGAGCGGACTGCGTGGTGGTCGTCCGCGGGGCGGACTGGTCGGTCCGCGAGGCGCGCTCGACGGTGCGCTCGGTGGAGCGCTCGGCCTGGGCCGGGCGCTCGGCCGGAGCGGAACGGGTGGTGGGCTCGGCGGACCGGGTGGTGGTCGCGGCGGCGGGGGCCTCTGCGGCGGCGGGCTGCGGGGCGGGGGCCTCGACGACGGGCTCCGGCTCGGGCTCCGGGGCGGGCTTGGAGGCGACGGGAGCGCGGTTCAGCTCGACCTTGACGTCCTTGGCGGCGGTGACGTTGACGGCGGCGACGGACGCGGCACGCTCGATGTCCAGGCCCGGGGCCGGGATGCTGGTGGTGGCGCGGACGGCAGTGTCGGCGCCCTGGGCCGGCATGCCGATGGTCAGGACCAGGCCGGAGGCTGCCGCCACGACCGCCGCCTGGCGGCCGACGGTGCCGGCGTTGGCGGACACTGCCTTGGAGATGGCCTCGAGCGGGTTGCTGGTGACCGGGGTGGCGCGGTGACGTGCAACGGAGCTGCGCTTCGACACGGGATATACCTCTCTCACGTGCCGCCGGGCCTGACCCGCCCCCGCCATGATGGACGACTGCTGAAAGGGCACCGGGCTGCGGGGGGATTGGCAAGACACCGGCCGGCTCTTCCTCGGGAATCCCGCCGAAGGGCCGGGCTCCAAGGTATATGAAACGTTTACCAATGTCACACTCAGGTCACGACGGGCTGTGGATAACACTGGACCCCGCCCAGCAACTCATCAGGAAGTGCCTAGTCCGGCGGCAAGAAGGAGACCGAAAATGGTGACGAAGTGATTTATCCCACGTCGTGATCGAGCGTCGCGCGTGATGGAGCCGTGACCTACACCGGGACGCCTCCCCGACTCCCGGGAGCCCGGTCAGCGGAGGCTGCGCTCCACGCGGATGTGGGCGGCCGCATCCTGCGAGACCTCGAGGGCGACCCCGCCCTCCGCGGCGTCCGCGGCGCGCACCGTGATGTAGCCGTCACGGGGTGCGATCTCGATGTCCTGCCCGGGGCGGACACCGGCCAGGGCGAGCTCCGAGAGCAGTTCAGGGTCGGTCTGGATGGCCTCGGTGAGGCGGACCACCGTGTACCGGCCCGGAGCACCGGCGGCCACCGACAGTGCCACCCCGTGCTCCAGGGCTGAACGAGCGCCGCTCATGGGCGCATGGAGCTGGTCGAGTCCCGGGATCGGGTTGCCGTACGGGGAGTCGACGGGATGGTCCAGCAGTTCCAGCAGGCGCAGCTCGACCTTCTCGCTCATCACGTGCTCCCAGCGGCAGGCCTCCTCGTGGACGTAGGCCCAGTCCAGCCCGATGACGTCGGACAGCAGTCGCTCGGCCAGGCGGTGCTTGCGCATCACCTGCACGGCCTTGGCACGGCCTCCCTCGGTGAGCTCGAGGTGCCGGTCGGTGCTGACATGCACCAGGCCGTCGCGTTCCATCCGCGCCACGGTCTGGGAGACGGTCGGCCCGGAGTGCTCCAGGCGTTCGGCGATGCGTGCCCGCAACGGCACGATCCCCTCCTCCTCGAGCTCGAGGATGGTGCGGAGGTACATCTCCGTGGTGTCGATCAGATCCGTCACTTCTGACTTTCCTCTCCAGGTCCCTATGGTCCATGGGTGACCACCCGGCCGGGGAGTCAGGCCGGGCCCGCACGCGGGACCGCACCAACCATCCTAGCCACGGCGGGGATCACCCGGGATCACCGGTCGGCCCCGTCGACAGGGTGGTGCACGGGCTGACGGGGACCACACCCGGGCCCGACACGAATCCCGAGGTCCGGGGTCGATGCGGGAGAATGGGGAGTCGCGACCGGCGTGGCGGCAACGCCGCCCGCCCCCGGGTCGCACGCCCCGTTCCGGGACGACCGTCGAGTCAGGAGATCGCATGAGCACACCCGAGGTGACCATTCCCCAGCAGCTGCTTCCCCGGGACGGACGATTCGGCGCCGGTCCGTCCAAGGTCCGCCCGGACCAGGTCCAGGCCCTGGTCGACGCCGGACCGAGGCTGCTGGGCACGTCCCACCGCCAGGCACCGGTGAAGAACCTCGTGGGCAGCGTGCGCCAGGGCCTGACGCAGCTGTTCTCTGCCCCCGAGGGCTACGAGGTGATCCTCGGCGTCGGTGGGTCCACCGCGTTCTGGGACGCCGCCTCGTTCGGCCTCGTCCGGTCCCGCGCCCAGCACCTGTCCTTCGGCGAGTTCGGGTCGAAGTTCGCCAAGGCGACGGACAAGGCGCCGTTCCTGGAGGCCTCCTCCATCCTCACCGCGGAGCCCGGGACGCGGCCGGAGCCGCGGGCCGAGGCCGGCGTTGACGTCTACGCGTGGCCGCAGAACGAGACCTCCACCGGCGTGGCCGCCCCCGTGCAGCGCGTGGCCGGGGCGGATGAGGACGCCCTGGTGCTGATCGATGCCACCTCGGCAGCCGGTGGACTGCCGGTGGACGTGTCCCAGGCCGATGCCTACTACTTCGCCCCGCAGAAGAACTTCGCCTCCGACGGCGGGCTGTGGCTGGCCCTGTTCTCCCCCGCGGCCCTGGAGCGTGTCGAACAGGTCAAGGCCTCGGGCCGCTGGATCCCGGACTTCCTGGACCTGAAGACCGCGGTGGACAACTCGCTGAAGAACCAGACCTACAACACCCCGGCCCTGGCCACGCTCGTGATGCTGGACAGCCAGCTGCGCTGGATGAATGACAACGGCGGCCTGGACTTCGCCACGGCTCGCACGTCCGACTCGTCCAACCGGGTCTACACCTGGGCCTCGGACTCGTCCTTCGCCACGCCGTTCGTGACCCGCCCCGAGGACCGCTCCGCCGTGATCACCACCGTGGACTTCTCGGACGACGTCGATGCCGCCGCCGTCGCCACGATCCTGCGCGCCAACGGCGTGGTGGACGTGGAGCCCTACCGCAAGCTCGGCCGCAACCAGCTGCGCATCGCGACGTTCGCGGCCATCGAGCCGGACGACGTGACGGCCCTGCTCGCCTGCATCGACCACGTCGTCGAGCGACTGGGCTGAGGCCGGCGGCCGGCACGGCAGGACCACCGGCCGGTACGAGAACGGCGGGG